>DATITJ010000274.1:0-3346 GCA_035467935.1 Ornithinibacter sp. | reverse complement strand
GGCGCCGGCCGCCGTCCCACAGGTCGTCGGCGCCAGGTGGGGCGAGCCCCGCTTCCGCGTCGTCGGCGAGGTCGCGCAGGGCCCGGCCCAGCTGGTCGGTGCTCATCGCACGGGCTCCTCTCGGCCGAAGGTGGCGGCGAGCTCGGGCGCGAGCACGCGCAGCCGCTCGAGGGCGTGGCGCGTCTGGGACTTCACGGTGCTCACCGAGCAGCCGAGCACCCGGGCGGTGTCGACCTCGGTGCGGTCCTCGTAGAACCGTGCGACGAGCACCGCCCGCTGCCGCGGGGTGAGCCGGCGCAGCGCCTCGGCGAGCGTGAGGCGCGCGTCGACGGCATCCGGCTCGCCGGTGCGGTGGGCGGGGTCGCCGTGGGAAGCATGGTCGACGGGGTCCGGCTGGTGGCGACGCCAGCGCCAGGCGTCGACCGAGCGGGTGTAGAGGATGCGGCGCACGTAGGCGTCGGCGGTCGCGGGCTCGACGCGGCTCCAGTGCTGGGCGGCGCGCACGAGGGTCTCCTGCACGAGGTCCTCGGCGGCTGCCGGTCGCCGGTGAGCAGCGTGGCGGTGCGCAGCAGGGGCACCCACCGCTCGCGCACGTAGCCGTCGAACGCCTCGCGGTCGGCCATCCCTCCACCCTTCGTCACGTCCTGGGCCACCCCGTCATGGAGGAGTACGGACGGTGACCGTCCCACGGGTGGATGCCGTGCCCGCGTCGTGCGGGTCACCCACCCGAAGCGCCGCACCACGGCGCCGGAGGTGGGCGATCCGCGATCAGTCGGATGCCGTGGCGTCAGCGGGCCAGGACGGCGACGAGCAGCGGCACGGTCGCGAGCGCGACGAGCAGGGTGTCGCGCCAGTGCCACGGCGCCGGCATCCACCACGACCGCGCCTGCGCCGTCGCGAAGCCGCGGGCGTCCATCGCGACGGCCAGGTCGGCGGCAGCGCGCAGCGTGCGCACGAGCAGGCCCATCGTCAGGGCCCCGAGGTGGGTCACGACCGTGCGCGGGTGGCGCCACGAGACGCCGAGACCGCGGATGCGCCGTGCCCGGGACAGCTCCGACCAGATCGCGCCGAACGAGTGCACGCGCTGCAGCGCCGCCGCCGTCGCGACCACCGGTCGGTCGGGCAGGCGCAGCCGCTGCGCGAGGTGGTCGCCGAGCGCGTCGGGGTCGATCCAGGGGATGAGCACGGCGGAGGGCAGCACGATGACGAGCACGCGCAGCGACACCGTGAGCGCCGGGTCGAGGTCGCGGCCGGCGAGCAGCCACGTCGACCAGCCGACCGAGAGCGCGGCGACCAGTCCGGGCAGCATCCGCAGCTCGACCCTCCTCGCGCGTCCCGGGGGGCGCGGACCACCGGGGGCGGCGAGGCCGACGACTGCCAGCACGACCTGGGTGGCCAGCACGGCCAGGCTCGTGGTCCAGTGCGGTGACAGGATGCCGGCCGGCACGGCGAGGAGCGCCGCGGTGAGGAGCGCGAGCGGGCCGCAGCGGGCGAGCAGGGGCGTGGCGGCCGGGGGCGGCGACGGGCCGTCGACCGCGGGCGGCTCGAGCCGGTGGACGGTGCTCGAGCGGTCGATGACGTGGGCGTCGTGCGTCGCGGCGACGACGGCGCCGCCGGCGGAGCGGTAGGCCGCGACGAGCCCGACGAGCGCGGCCCAGGTGCGCCGGTCCTGGCCCACGGTCGGCTCGTCGGCGAGGAGCACCGGCGGGCCGTGCAGCAGGGATGCCGCGACGGCCAGGCGGCGCTGCTCCCCGCCCGACAGGTGGCGCGGGTCGGCGCGCTCGAGGGGCCCGAGGCCGAGGGCGGCGAGGAGGGTGCGGGCGCGCTCGGCGTCGGCCGGGTCATGGCGTCCCAGCGCGCGGGAGGTGGCGAGCACCTCGTCGAGGACGGTGCTCGCGACGATCGTCGAGCTCGACCACTGCGGCACCCAGGCCATGGCCCGGGCGAGCTCGGTGGCCTCGAGGTCGGCGGGCGTCCTCCGCTCCGTCGGGCGGGCACGGTCGTCCGGGACGGCGACGGCGACGGTGACGTGGACGTGGACGGCATCCGGCTCGGTGGGGGTGAGGAAGCCGGCCAGGGCGTGGAGCACGGTCGACTTGCCCGAGCCGCTGGGACCGACCAGGGCGGTGAGGCTGCCCGGCACGGCCTCGAGGGGCGCGGTCAGAGCAGCGGCGCGGCGGGTTCTGGCGGTGCCGTCGACCAGCCGCGTCGTGCGCTCGACGACGAACGGCGACGCGCCGAGGGACCGGGCTTCCCGGGACTCGGGGTCCCGCGACCGGCGCGGGGCGACGAGTGTTGGGTCGACCACGACCGGTGCGGGCGGCCCCTCCCCCGGCACCCAGATGCCCATCGCGAGCAGCCGCTCCCGCTCGGCGGCGAGGGTCGCGCGCACCGGGCCGTCGGCGACGACCCGCCCGTCGTCGGACAGCACGACGAGCCGCTCGACGAGGTCGACCCACGGCCCGAGGACGTGCTCGACGACGACGAGCGTCGGCGAGGGGTGGGCAGTGGCCGTCCCAGCACCCGCGGACGGGGCCGATCGCCACCCCTCGCCACCAGCGAGGGCCGCGACGGCGTCCCGCACCTCTCGAGCCGAGGCCGGGTCGAGCATCGCGGTCGGCTCGTCGAGGAGGACGACCGACGGGTCGAGCGCCAGCGTCCCGGCGAGGGCGAGGCGCTGGGTCTGCCCGCCCGACAGCGCCGACGTGGGGGTGTCGGGCGGGAGGTCGTCGAGGCCGACGGACGCGAGCGCCGAGGCGACGACACCGGACAGGGCGGCGCGCGGCATCCCGACGTTCTCCGGGCCGAACGCGACGTCGCGCCCGACGGAGGCCGCCACCACTCCGGACCCCGGCTCCTGGAGCACCAGCCCCACGGCGCCGGGGCGCGCGCCCGGCTCGAGCCCGTCGACGGCCACCGTGCCGGTGAGGTCACCGGCGTCGGCGGTCTCGAGCAGCCCGGCGAGGGCGCGCAGCAGGGTGGACTTGCCCGACCCGGAGGGGCCGGCGAGCAACACGCGCTCCCCGGGCCGCAGGGTCAGCGAGACGTCGCGCAGCACGGGCTCGCGCCGACCGAACGGCCGCCACGTGAGGCCGTCGACCTCGACCCGACCGCGCGCGACGTCGCCGGAGTCACCGGCGGCACCCGTCGGGGCACCGCCGGTGGCGACGCGGGCGTCAGACAGCGTGGGACTCCCGGTGCTCCTGACCGGGCGGGAAGGCCGACAGCGCCCCCGCCCGGGCGAGCGCCCGCGCGAGGAGCCAGCCGACGACCCCGGCCAGCACGGCGCCCGAGACCGCCATCGCCCCGAGGTAGACGAGCTTGTCGCGCAGGACCCACTCGGCGT
>DATITJ010000273.1:0-1981 GCA_035467935.1 Ornithinibacter sp. | reverse complement strand
GTTCAGCCTCGACTGCCCGGCCGACCCGCTCGACGTCTACCGCGCGCTGCGGGCCGGCAACCCGAGCCCCTACATGTACCTGTTCCGGCTCCCGCACCCCGACGGCTCGTCCTACGCCGTCGTCGGCAGCAGCCCCGAGGCCCTCGTGCGGGTCACCGGCGAGCGCGCGATCACCCACCCGATCGCCGGTTCCCGCCCGCGCGGCACGACCCCTGAGGAGGACGTGCGCCTCGCCGAGGAGCTGCTCGCCGACCCCAAGGAGCGCTCCGAGCACGTCATGCTCGTCGACCTGGGTCGCAACGACCTCCAGCGCGTGTGCCGCCCCGGCACGGTCGACGTCGTCGAGTTCATGGACGTGCGCCGCTACAGCCACGTCATGCACCTCGAGTCGACCGTCGTGGGTGACACCCGGCCGGGCGTCAGCGCCTACGACGTGCTCGTGTCGACCTTTCCCGCCGGCACGCTCTCCGGTGCCCCGAAGCCCCGCGCCCTCGCCCTCATCGAGCACTACGAGCCCTCCCGACGTGGCGTCTACGGCGGCGTCGTCGGCTACCTCGACTTCCACGGCGACCTCGACATGGCCATCGCGATCCGCACCGCGCTGATCCGCGAGGGGGTGGCCCACGTGCAGGCCGGGGCCGGCATCGTCGCCGACTCGGTGCCCGCCCGCGAGCACGAGGAGTGCGTCCACAAGGCGACCGCCGCCCTGCGCGCCGTCGCCACGGCCGGTGCGATGCGGACCGTCACGTGAGGCGCCTGTCGAGCAAGGGCGTCGTGGTGCTCCTCGCCCTCCTCGGGGCCACCGGGCTGCTCGTCTCCGCCTTCCGCCCGTGGGTCACCGGTGCCGTCGACGACGCCGTCCTCGGGGCCACCCGCATCAGCGCCACCGGGTCCGAGGTGGCACCGGGGCTCACCGCGGTGGCCCTGGCGGTCGCCGCGGCCGCCATCGCGATCGTCGCCGCCGGCCGCATCGCGCGCCTCGTCGCCGTCGCCGCGTATGCCGTGTGCCTCGCCATCGCCGCCGCGCTCGCCGTGCGCGTCATCGCCGACCCCGACGGGGTGCTCGGCCCGGTCGGCGCCTCGCGCGTCGGGCGGACGGGGTCCGTCGAGACCGTCGCCGACCCGACGGTGTGGCCGTGGGTCGCCCTGCTCGCCTGCCTCGTCGCGCTGCTCGGCCTCGTCGGCGCCCTCCTCGGGATGCGCTCGTGGGGCGGGCCGTCGGCGCGGTACGACGCGCCGGGTGCCGGGGGCGCCGACGTCGCCGGACCCCGGGGCGAGCGGGTGCGCAGCGACTGGGACGAGCTGTCGGCCGGCCGGGACCCCACCGATGTGGGTCCCGACGGCACGACCTGACAGAATTGCCGCAGGTGACCAGGGTCGGCCGACCCCCGCACGAAAGTTGACGAGATGAGCCAGCACGAAGACCACGGGCACAGCGTCGCCGCCTGGACCGCGGTGACCATCCTCATCATCGCCTCGGCGATCATGGCCGCCGCCGTGCTCTGGCCGAACGTCTGGCTCTTCGTCGGCGGGGCCGCCCTCGCCGTCGTCGGTCTCGTCGCGGGCAAGGTGCTCTCCATGGCCGGGTACGGAGCGGCCGAGCGCGACCGCGACGAGGCCCCCTCGATCCGTTGATGGTGGTCCGGCCGTGACCACCGTCCTGGAGTCGATCGTCGCCGGGGTCCGTGAGGACCTCGCGCAGCGCGAGCGGCAGACGTCGCTGTCGGCCGTCGAGCACGCCGTGGTCGTCGCACGACCGGCCCTCGACGCCGAGGCCGTGCTGCGCCGCCCCGGCCTGTCGCTGATCGCCGAGGTCAAGCGCGCCAGCCCGAGCAGGGGCGCGCTCTCCGAGATCCCCGACGCCGCCGCCCTGGCCGCCGCCTACGCGGCCGGCGGCGCCGCCGCGGTCTCCGTGCTCACCGAGCAGCGCCGTTTCGGCGGCAGCCTCGACGACCTCGACGCCGTGCGCGCCGCCGTCGAG
>DATITJ010000272.1:0-2289 GCA_035467935.1 Ornithinibacter sp. | reverse complement strand
GTCACGAACCGCTCCCCCACGACGGACCCCTTGCCCGGCAGCACCGTGAGCACGCCCGGCGGGATGCCGGCGTCGAGCGCGAGCTCGCCGAGCCGCATCGCGGTGAGCGGGGTGAGCTCCGCCGGCTTGAGCACGACGGTGTTGCCGGCCGCCAGGGCCGGGGCCATCCCCCAGCCGGCGATCGGCATCGGGAAGTTCCACGGCACGATGACCGAGACGACGCCGAGCGGCTCCTTGAACGTCACGTCCAGCCCACCGGCGACGGGGATCTGCCGCCCGAACAGGCGCTCCGGCGCGGCGGAGTAGTAGCGCAGGACGTTGACGACGTTGCCGACCTCCCAGCGCGCGTTGCCGATCGTGTGGCCGGAGTTGGCGACCTCGAGCCGGGCGAGCTCGTCGGTGGCGGCCTCGACGGCGTCGGCGTAGCGGCGCAGCAGCATGCCGCGGTCGGCCGGGCTGACGGCCCGCCAGGCCGGGCCGACCTCGACGGCCCGCGCGATCGCGGCATCCGTCTCCTCGAGCCCGACGAGGTCGATCGTCGTGACGACCTGCTCGGTCGCGGGGTCGATGACGTCGTGCCTCGTGGTCGAGGAGCCAGGAGAGGTGGTGCTCATGGTGGGGTCACAGCCTCTCGAAGCCGCGGACCAGCTCCCAGTCGGTCACCGCGGAGTTGAAGGCCGCGAGCTCGACGTCCGCGGCGTTGACGTAGTGGTCGACGACGTCGTCGCCGAAGGCCCCCCGGGCGATCGAGCTGCCCGCGAGGAGGTCCCGCGCCTGGGCCAGGGTGGTGGGCACGTGCTCGTAGTCGCCGACGTAGGCGTTCCCCTCGCAGACGGGTGGCAGCTCGAGCCCTTCGCGGATGCCGTGCAGGCCGCCGGCCATCATCGCCGCCACCGCCAGGTAGGGGTTGACGTCGCCGCCCGGCACCCGGTTCTCCACGCGCAGCCCGGCACCGTGACCGACGACGCGCAGGGCGCACGTGCGGTTGTCGGTGCCCCAGGCGACGGCAGTGGGGGCGAACGACCCGGCGGCAAAGCGCTTGTAGGAGTTGATGTTCGGCGCGTAGAAGTAGGTCAGCTCGCGCATCGTGGCCAGCAGCCCGGCCAGGAACTGGTCGAAGAGCTCGCTGCGACCGCCGTCGCGGTCGTCGTCGGCGAAGACGACCTCGCCGCCGGTGCCGCGCAGCGACAGGTGGATGTGGCACGAGTTGCCCTCGCGCTCGTCGTACTTCGCCATGAAGGTGAGCGACTGACCGTGCCGGGCCGCGATCTCCTTGGCGCCGGTCTTGTAGACCGAGTGGTTGTCACAGGTGCGCAGCACGTCGTCGAAGAGGAAGCCGATCTCGTGCTGGCCGAAGTTGCACTCGCCCTTGGCCGACTCCACGGCCATCCCGGCGGCGTACATCTCGTTGCGGATCTCGCGCAACACCGGCTCGACCTTGCTGCCGCCGAGGATCGAGTAGTCGACGTTGTAGCGGTTGGCGCCGGTGAGGCCCTGGTAGCGGCGGTCCCACGCCGAGTCGTAGGAGTCCTCGAAGAGGATGAACTCCAGCTCGGTGCCGGCGAACGCGCCGTACCCGTCGGCCTCGGCGGCGGCGACCTGTCGCTTGAGGATGGAGCGGGGCGACTGCACGACCTCGCCGCTGCCGTCGAGCCAGGTGAGGTCGCTCTGGATGGTGACGGAGGCCGGGTGGCCGGGCGTGCGGCGCAGTGTCGTGAGGTCCATCTCGAAGAACATGTCGCCGTAGCCGCGCTCCCACGACGACATCGTGTAGCCGCCGACGGTGTTCATGTCGACGTCGACCGCGAGGAGGTAGTTGCACCCCTCGGTGCCGTGGTCGAGCACGTGCTCGAGGAAGAAGTGCCCGTGCAGGCGCTTTCCCTGCAGCCGGCCCTGCATGTCGGTGAAGGCGACGATGACGGTGTCGACCTCGCCGGCGAGCACGGCGGCACGCAGCTGGTCGACCGTCATCCGGGGCGGTCCCCCTGCAGGGATCGGGCTCGGCATGGTGATCTCCCCTTCTGTCGCTAACCGATGAGTCCACGCAAGAGCGCCGACGTCGCGTCGCAGTGCTCCTCCATGGCCGTGCGGGCCGGGTCGGGGTCACCGCGCAGGATCGCGTCGACGACGGCGGCGTGCTGCTCGTGCGAGTGCTCGATGTTGGTGCGCAGCACGGGGATCGCCCCGAGGAGCTCACCGAGGGCGGCCTGCGCCCGGGTGACGGCCTCGACGACCATCGGCGACCCGGTGACCGTCGCGATCGCGAGGTGGAGCCGCGAGTCGGCGATG
>DATITJ010000271.1:0-1985 GCA_035467935.1 Ornithinibacter sp. | reverse complement strand
CAAGGTGCCCTTCGTGCTCATCGCGGGCGAGGACGATCGCTCCGCCGGCGCGGTGTCGTTCCGCTACCGCGACGAGTCGCAGAAGAACGGCGTGCCGGTCGACGACGCGATCGCCGAGATCACGGCGGCGATCACCGACCGCCGGCAGGTCTGAGGACTCCGCGTCTCGACTGGTCTCGGATGGTGGGATGCCGTTGGCGCGGCTGTCGCTCCCCGTCACACCCGCCACGCGACACGCCGGACGACACGCCGCAGCCGTCAACTCGTCGGGATTTGTTCGCGAAACCCCTTGCGGGGCAGCATGGTCGGGCGTAGACATATCCCACTTCACCACTTCGGTGGCGAAGGGATCGAGAGAAGTCCGAGCACCACCCCGAGCGGTCTACTGCACGGAGCCATGCGTTTGATGAGCGTGGTGGGTGAACGGAGTCCATCTCGTGAGACCCGGATCATCATGCCGGGTCGACCGAGGCCCCGGGAACTCATACTTCCCGGGGCCTCACCCATTCCCCGTCCCGCGGGCGCCGATGGTCCATGCTGGGCCCATGGAGACCGCCGACGGGGTGACGGTGCGCGAGGCCGTGCCGACCGACGCCTTCTCGGTCGCCGCCCTGCACCTCCAGGCCGAGCGCGAGTGGGGCCAGGTCGCCCCGCCCCGCTTCCTCGACACCTTCGCCGACGCCTGGCTGCGCGACCGGGCCCGTCGCACCTTCCTCGCCGAGGACGCGCGGGGCACCCCGCTCGGCACGGTGCACGGCACGGTCGTGCGCAAGCTGCCGAGTCCCCGCCGGCCGACCGACGCGTGGATGCACGTGAGCTTCCTGTTCGTCACGGCCGGCGCCCGCGGCCACGGCGTGGGGGAGGCGCTGCTGCGCGCCCTGCTGGGGTGGTGCGCCGATCACGACGTCGTGCGGGTGCAGGTCGACGCCGTGGACGAGGCCCGCTCGCTCTACGAACGGGTGGGGTTCGTCCCCCCGCCCGAGGGGCTGATGGAGGTGCGGCTCAGCCGAAGTCCGCGTTGAGCTGGCTGAGGCGCACGTTGTTGCCGGACGGGTCGCGGAAGCCCACGTCGATGCCGTAGAGCTGCTCCTCGGGCTCGCCGATGAACTCCACGCCCCGGGCCTTCATCTCCTCGTAGGTGCGCCGGCAGTCATCGGTGGTGAGGAAGACGGTGCCCGCGAGGCCCTTGCCCAGGAGGTCGCGCAGCTGCTCGTCGGTGGCGGCGTCGACCATCGGCGGGCCGGGGATCGCCATGAGGACGACGGACACGTCGGGCTGTCCGGGCGGGCTCACCGTCAGCCAGCGGAAGTTCCCCATCTCGGGCACGGTGACGTCGGAGCGCACCTCGAACCCGACCTGGTCCGTCCAGTACTTCAGTGCCTCGTCCTGGTCGTGGACCCACAGCTGGGCGGTGGCGATGCTGATCATGCGCGTGCTCCTTGTCGTGCGGTGCTGCTTCGGGTGGTGGTGGCCCGTCCTTCGGGCGTGTCCCAGTCCACCGCGGGGGCGGGTCGCTCGTCTTCTCGAAACGTGCGCACCTGCGGGCGTCCCCACGCGCGCACGACACACGCCGGCACACGGGCCACCTCGGCGGCCGGGGGGTGGGCGGCGCGGTAGGCGGTGGGCGGCATCCCGAACATCCGGCGGAAGCTCACGGTGAACGACCCCACGCTCGACAGCCCCACCGAGACGCAGATCCGCGCGACCGACCAGTCGGTGGAGCGCAGCAGCGACGCCGCCCGCTCGAGCCGGCGGGTGAGGAGGTACTGGTGCGGGGACTCGCCGAACGCCGTGCGGAACTCGCGGCTGAAGTGGGCGGGGGAGAGGCGCGCCGCGGCGGCGAGGTCGGCGACGGTGAGCGGCTCGGCGTAGCGGCCGTCGGCGAGGTCGCGCGCCCGCAGCAGGTGTCGGCTGGGTGGCACTGCCATCTCGGTGTCGCCTCCTCCTCGCGCTCTCGGCCGAGTCTGGCACGCCGCGCCGTCACT
>DATITJ010000270.1:0-1706 GCA_035467935.1 Ornithinibacter sp. | reverse complement strand
GTCCTCCTGGGCCGCCACCTTCTCGCGCAGCGCGACGATGTCGTGGCGCTGCCCGACGTAGGCCGCGACGGTCGAGCCGAGCAGAACCATGAGGAAGGCGAGGATCGACAGCAGCACCAGGCCCCGGCGGGTGCGCCGGTCACGGGCCGCGCCGGTCAGCCGCCCGCGCCAGCCCGGGCGCACGGGAGCCGCGGACGCCGGCGCCCCCGCCACGCGGGCGGAGGCGCGCGGACGCCCCCCGGCCGGACGTCGCGGGGGTCGCGACGCCGGTCCGCGGGAGCGTCCGGTGGTGGCCATCGGTCGAGTGCCTCAGTCAGCCCGGCTCAGCCCTGGCGACGGGCGAAGCGGGGGAACGCGCCGGCGCCGGCGTAGACCGCGGCGTCGTCGAGCTCCTCCTCGATGCGCATGAGCTGGTTGTACTTCGCGACCCGCTCGGACCGGGCCGGGGCGCCGGTCTTGATCTGGCCGCAGTTCGTCGCCACCGCGAGGTCGGCGATCGTCGTGTCCTCGGTCTCGCCGGAGCGGTGGCTCATCATGCAGCGGTAACCGTTGCGCTGGGCCAGCGACACCGCGTCGAGCGTCTCGGTGAGCGAGCCGATCTGGTTGACCTTGACGAGGAGGGCGTTCGCGGTGCCGGTCTCGATGCCGCGGGCGAGGCGCTCGGGGTTGGTGACGAACAGGTCGTCACCGACGATCTGCACGTCGTCGCCCATGCGGTCGGTCATGGCCTTCCAGCCGTCCCAGTCGCTCTCGTCGAGGGGGTCCTCGATGGAGACGAGGGGGTAGTCCGCGAGGAGGTCGGCGTAGTAGTCGATCATCTCGGCGGAGGTCTTGCTGCCACCCTCGAACGCGTAGCTGCCGTCCTCGTGGAACTCGGAGGCCGCGACGTCGAGCGCCAGGGCGATCTGCTCGCCCGGGGTGTAGCCGGCCTTCTCGATGGCCTCGAGGATGAGGTCGAGCGCGGCCCGGTTGCTCGGCAGGTTGGGCGCGAAGCCGCCCTCGTCGCCGAGGCCGGTCGCGAGGCCCTTCTCCTTGAGCACGCCCTTGAGCGCGTGGTAGACCTCCGCGCCCCAGCGCAGCGCCTCGCGGAAGGAGTCGGCGCCGATGGGCGCGATCATGAACTCCTGGATGTCGACGTTGGAGTCGGCGTGGCTGCCACCGTTGAGGATGTTCATCATCGGCACGGGCAGGACGTGGGCGTTGGGGCCGCCGACGTAACGGAAGAGGGGCAGGTCGGCCGAGTCGGCCGCCGCACGCGCCACGGCGAGCGAGACGCCGAGGATGGCGTTGGCGCCGATCTTCTCCTTGTTGGCGCTGCCGTCGACGGCGAGCATCTCGGCGTCGACGAGGCGCTGCTCGCTGGCCTCGAAGCCGAGCAGCCTGGGCCCGAGCTCCTCGATGACCGCGTCGACGGCCTTCTGCACGCCCTTGCCGAGGTAGCGGTTCTTGTCGCCGTCGCGCCGCTCCACCGCCTCGAACGCCCCGGTCGACGCTCCGCTCGGGACGGCGGCGCGCGCGAGCGTGCCGTCGTCGAGGGCGACCTCGACCTCGACCGTGGGGTTGCCGCGCGAGTCGAGGATCTCGCGCGCGCCTACTGCCTCGATGCTGGCCACGCCGTACTCCTGGGGGATGGGGGGAAAGGGTTCCACCGCGAGCCTAGTCCTCGCCGCCCGGCATCCCGCCGACCGACCCGCGTCCGGGGCCGC
>DATITJ010000269.1:0-6758 GCA_035467935.1 Ornithinibacter sp. | reverse complement strand
GAGGTCAAGAACGTCTTCCAGACCTGGAAGACCCTGCTGCCCTACCACCAGGAGAACTCCCTCGGCCGCACCTGGCAGGAGGCCGCGACCTCCATGGCCAAGGAGGAGTGCGGGATGTACCTGCTCGGCACCTTCGTCGTGGACGGTGTCCCGCCGGAGACCCAGGACGACCTCGACTTCTTCACCTTCCCCACGCTCGACGCGGCCATCGGCAACGATGCGCTCGACGCCCCGATCGACGGGTTCTGCGTGTCGGCACAGACCGAGGACGAGGAGAGCGCCAAGGCGTTCATCAGCTGGCTCGGCACCGCCGAGGCCGCCGACGCGGCGAACAACGCCGCCTCCGCACCCTTCATCGCGGCCAACGAGGGTGCGAGCACCGAGAAGTACGGCGAGCTCCAGAAGAAGTCCGCGGAGGTCGTCCAGAACGCCAAGTCCATCGCCCAGTTCCTCGACCGCGACACCAACGCCGACCTCGCGAACACCGTGATCACCGCGTCGCTCCAGGAGTTCATCAAGAACCCCGACGACATCGACGCCATCACCGCGTCCATCCAGCAGCAGGCCGCGTCCATCCTCGGCTGAACCGACGTCAGCGGAGGGGCACCATGGCTACAGTCACGACACCGGGCCGGACGCGACGCTCGACGCGTCGGGTCGAGAAGCGACAAGGGACCCGCGACCGCCTGGTCGTCGTGGCCATGGTCGGGATCCCCACCCTGCTCGTCATCTGGCTCGTCTGGCTCCCGGCGCTGGCGTCGTTGGCCCTGTCGTTCACGAAGTGGAACGGCTTCAAGCTCAGCGGGATCGAGTGGGTCGGCACGCAGAACTACACCGACATCGCGACGATCTACCCGCCGTTCTGGCCGGCGATCCAGAACAACGTCATCTGGCTGGTCTTCCTCTTCGTGCTGCCGACGATCTTCGGCATCTTCCTCGCGGTGATCCTGGACCATGAGATGCGGGGCAGCCGCTTCTACCAGACGGCCTTCTACCTCCCGGTCGTGCTGTCGATGGCGCTCGTCGGCTTCATCTGGCAGCTCTTCTACTCCACGGACCAGGGGCTGATCAACGCGGTCTTCGGGACGAACATCGACTGGTACGGCGACCCCGACGTCAACCTCTGGTCGGTGCTCGTCGCGACCGCGTGGCGGCACACCGGATACATCATGCTGATCTACCTCGCCGGCCTGAAGGGCGTGGACGCGTCACTGCGCGAGGCGGCGGCCGTCGACGGGGCGACGGAGACCAAGACGTTCTTCCACGTCATCTTCCCGGTGATGCGGCCGATCAACATGATCGTGCTCGTCATCGTCGTCATCGAGTCGCTGCGGGCGTTCGACCTCGTGTGGATCATCAACAAGGGGCGCAACGGCCTTGAGCTCATCTCGGCCCTGGTGTCGCAGAACGTCATCGGCGAGGCCACCCGTTACGGCTTCGGCTCGGCGCTCGCCGTCATCATGATGGTCATCTCCTCGGTGTTCATCGCCATCTACCTGCGGATCGTCTTCCGGGAGGAGCAGCGATGAGCGCCACCACGGCGGCACCGGCCCCGGTCACCGGTGCCAAGGCGCCACAGCGGACCACCGGCGGCGGGGTCATCAACCGCAGCCGGGGCACCATCGCCACGGTGGTCATGGCGATCCTCGCCCTGGTGTGGCTGTTCCCGCTCCTGTGGTCCCTCTACAACTCCTTCCGGGACTACTCGTACACCCAGACCAACGGGTACCTCTCCCTCGGCGGGTGGACCGTGGACAACTACAGCGAGGCGTGGAACCGTGGGAACTTCGGGCTGCACCTGAAGAACTCGCTGTTGGTCACGGTCCCCGCGGTCGCCCTGACCCTGTTCCTGTCCTCGATGGTCGCCTTCGTGCTCGCGAGGTTCTCCTACCGCTTCAACCTCACCCTGCTCGGGGTCTTCCTCGCCGCCAACCTCCTGCCACCCCAGGCCCTCCTCATCCCCGTGTTCAAGATGTTCCGCGAGATCCCCCTGCCCACCTTCATGAGCGAGAGCGGGACGATGCTCAACAGCTTCTGGGCGCTGATCCTCGTCAACACCGCCTTCCAGATGGGGTTCTGCACCTTCGTGCTGAGCAACTACATGAAGACCCTCCCCTACGAGATCTACGAGTCCGCGCAGATGGACGGCGCGAGCGTGTGGCGTCAGTACTGGCAGCTGACGATGCCCCTCGTGCGGCCGGCCCTGGCGGCCCTGGCGACGTTGCAGGTGACGTGGATCTACAACGAGTTCTTCTGGGCCACCGTGCTCATCTCCCGCGGCGAGAAGCTGCCGATCACCAGTGCGCTGAACAACCTGCGCGGGCAGTTCTTCGCCGACACCAACCTCGTCGCCGCGGGGTCGATCATCGTCGCGCTCCCCGTCCTCATCGTCTTCTTCGTCCTGCAGAAGCAGTTCGTCTCCGGGTTGACCATGGGGTCGACCAAGGGATGACGCCCACGACCATCGTGCTCCGCGGCGGCGGCACGGCACTGGTCCTCGCGCAGGACGGCCGCGGGCTGCCCTTCGTCCTGCACTGGGGCGCCGACCTGCCGGATGGCGCGGTCGCCGACCTCTCGCTCGTGACCGGGCCGCCGGTCGCCCAGAACCAGCTCGACGAGCCCTGGGACCTCACCGTCCTGCCGACGTCGGGGGACGGCTGGCTGGGCACTCCCGCGTATGCCGCGCACCGAGAGGGTGGACACGCCGCCCCCCGGTGGGCCGCGACCCTCGAGGAGCGGGCGGGCGGCGCGGTGGTGACGGGCACGGCATCCGACGTCGGGGTGCGGGTCGAGATCCGCTACCGGCTCGACGAGCACGGTGTCCTCGTCGTCGAGCAGGCGCTCACCAACCTCTCCGAGGCCGACGCGCCGCTCGAGGTCGCGAGCCTTCGGGCGCTGCTCCCGCTGCCCGCGCGTGCCGACGAGGTGCTCGACCTCACCGGCCGCTGGTGCCGGGAGCGGTCGCCCCAGCGGCGGCGGCTCACCGACGGCACCTGGCTGCGCACCGGACGCCACGGCCGCACCGGACACGACGCGACACTCCTCATGGTCTGCGGCACAGCGGGATTCGGCTTCCGGTCGGGCGAGGTCTGGGCGGCGCACGTCGCGTGGAGCGGGAACCACGAGCACCTCGCGGAGCACCTGCCGGAGGGCGCGGGTCGCCACGCGGCCGTCCTCGGTGGCGGGGAGTCGCTCGCCGCCGGCGAGGTGCGCCTGGGTCCGGGGGAGACGTATGCCGCGCCGCCGGTGGTCTTCGTCCACTCCACCGGAGGGCTCGACGGCCTGACGCGGGCGCTCGTGCGCCACCAGCGGGCGGCTGACGGCTACCGGTCGTCGCCGCGGCCCCTGGTGCTGAACACGTGGGAGGCGGTCTACTTCGACACCGACCTCGACCACCTGCGCCGGCTCGCCGACACCGGGGCGTCGATCGGGGTGGAGCGGTTCGTGCTCGACGACGGCTGGTTCGGGAGCCGGCGCGACGACCACCGAGGCCTGGGCGACTGGCACGTCTCGCCCGAGGTCTGGCCCGACGGCCTCGGCCCCCTGGTCGACCACGTCAAGGGCCTGGGCATGGAGTTCGGCCTGTGGTTCGAGCCCGAGATGGTCAACCTCGACTCCGACGTCGTGCGTGCCCACCCCGACTGGGTGCTCGGCCCGGTCGCCGGGGTGCCTGCAGCGTCGCGGCGACAGCACGTCCTCGACCTCGCCAACCCCGACGCCTTCGACCACGTCCTGACGTCGATGAGCGGCATCGTGGGGGAGTACGGCGTCGACTTCGTGAAGTGGGACCACAACCGGGACCTCCACGAGGCCGTCCGCACGGACGCGACCGGCGTCGACCGGGCGGCCGTCCACGCGCAGACGCTCGCGGCCTACCGCCTGTTCGACGAGCTGCGACGCCGGCACCCCGGCCTCGAGATCGAGTCGTGCTCGAGCGGGGGCGCGCGCGTGGACCTCGGCGTGCTCGCCCGCACCGACCGGGTGTGGACGTCGGACTGCAACGACGCGCTCGAGCGGGTCGCGATCCAGCGCTGGACCGGCCTGCTCGTGCCCCCCGAGCGGATGGGGGCGCACGTCGGCCCGCCACGGGCCCACACGACCCACCGGCAGCTCGACCTGTCCTTGCGGATGCTCGTCGCGCTGGGTGGCCACGCGGGCCTCGAGTGGGACATCACCACGTGCAGCCCAGACGAGCTCGAGGTGCTGCGGCGATGGTCGGGGCTGTACCGCGAGCTGCGGCAGCTCCTGCACGGCGGGGACGCCGTGCGGGTGGACCACGGCGCGGACTCCCTGGTGGTCGGGGGCGTGGTCGCGCCGGACCGGTCCGCGGCCGTGTTCACGGTGGTGTCCGTGGCCACCGGGACGGGGGTCTCGCCCGGTGCGGTGCCCCTGCCCGGGCTCGACCCCGACCGCGTCTACCTCGTGCGGGTGCGCGACGAGGCAGGGCTGCCGGCCGTGGTCCAGGCCGCGCCGCCCTCCTGGTGGGACGGCGCAGTCGACGGGGGCGTGTGGGCCGGCGGGGCCGCCCTCGGCGCGGTGGGTCTCGCGCTGCCGGTCCTCGCGCCGGCGCAGGGCTTCCTACTCCACCTCACGGCCGAGGACTGAGCCGGCCGAGCACTGAGCCGGCCGCGGCCTCCCCGGCCGGGGTGGCACACTCGCGCCGTGGCCACCGACCCCGCCGACCTGACCCCGGCATCCATCGCGTTCATGACCGAGCGGCACCTCGCGACACTCACGACCCTGCGCCGCGACGGCTCGCCGCACGTCGTGCCGGTGGCCTTCACGTGGGACGTCGAGGCGCGCGTCGCGCGCGTCATCGCGAGCAGGGGGAGCGCCAAGGTGGTGCAGGCGCGCGCCGGGCGCCGGGCCGCGCTCAGCCAGGTCGAGGGACGGCGGTGGATCACGCTCGAGGGGACGACCCGGGTGCTCGAGGACGCCGCGTCGGTGCGTGACGCCGAGGAGCGGTATGCCGTGCGCTACCGGGTGCCCCGGCCCAACCCCGAGCGCGTCGTCGTCGTCCTCGACGTCGACCGCGTGCTCGGCGGCTCCTGGCCCGACCCCCTGCCCCCGTCGCCCTACGCCCCCTGACCCGGGTCCTCCGGCCGGGTTCGGCCCGGGCCGACCCGCGCCGCTAGACTCGGCCGCGACGACTGGCGAGGGTGGAGCACCACCGGGAAGTCACCCGTCGGGAGCATCGCCCGCCTGGGTGCCCCGGAGCGTGACCGACCCGACCCCTTTCAGGAGCATCCGAATGTCCGCCGCCGTCTCCACCCCCGGTCCCTCGCAGGACGTCCGCCCCGTCCGCCGGGCGCTCGTCTCCGTCTACGACAAGACCGGCCTCGAGGACCTCGTCCGCGGCCTGCACGAGGCGGGGGTCGTGCTCGTGTCGACCGGTGGGTCCGCCGCGCTCATCGAGTCGCTCGGCCTGCCGGTGACCAAGGTCGAGGACCTCACCGGCTTCCCCGAGTGCCTCGAGGGTCGCGTCAAGACCCTGCACCCGCGTGTGCACGCCGGCATCCTCGCCGACACCCGCAAGCCCGACCACGTCGCGCAGCTCGCCGAGCTGGGCGTGGAGGCCTTCGAGCTCGTCGTCGTCAACCTCTACCCGTTCGCGGCCACGGTGGCCTCGGGCGCCACCCCCGACGAGTGCGTCGAGCAGATCGACATCGGCGGCCCCTCGATGGTCCGCGCCGCCGCCAAGAACCACCCGAGCGTCGCCGTCGTCACCGACCCGTCGACCTACGGCACCGTGCTGGATGCCGTGCGCGGCGGCGGTTTCACCCTCGCCCAGCGCACCCGCCTGGCGGCCGAGGCCTTCGTGCACACCGCGACCTACGACGTGCACGTCGCCTCGTGGATGGGCAACGCCCACGCCGACACCTCCGACGGCACGGGCTTCCCGGCCTGGGCCGGTGCGACGTGGGACAGGGCGTCGGTGCTGCGCTACGGCGAGAACCCGCACCAGGCGGCCGCCCTCTACACCAACGGCTTCCAGCCCGAGCCGGGGCTGGCGCAAGCGCGTCAGCTGCACGGCAAGGAGATGTCCTACAACAACTACGTCGACGCCGACGCCGCCGTGCGCGCCGCGTACGACCACGGCGACCAGCCGACCGTCGCGGTCGTCAAGCACGCCAACCCCTGCGGGATCGCGGTCGGCGCCGACATCGCGCAGGCCCACCGCACGGCGCACGAGTGCGATCCGGTCTCGGCCTTCGGCGGCATCATCGCGACCAACCGGCCCGTCACGGTCGAGATGGCCCGCACGGTCGCCGACATCTTCACCGAGGTCGTCGTGGCCCCGGGCTTCGACGACGAGGCCCTCGAGGTGCTCACCGCGAAGAAGAACATCCGCCTGCTCGAGTGCGCGGCGCCGCGCCGTGGTGGCGCCGAGGTCCGCCCGATCAGCGGGGGCCTGCTCATGCAGCACCGGGACGCCGTCGACGCGGTCGTCGAGGGCGAGGACGGCACCGTGACCGGTGGCGACGACGCCGCGCACTGGCGCCTCGTCTCGGGCGACCCCGCCGGTGAGGCCACCCTCGCCGACCTCCAGTTCGCCTGGCGCGCGGTGCGCGCGGTGAAGTCCAACGCGATCCTGCTCGCCCGCGACGGCGGCTCGGTCGGCATCGGCATGGGACAGGTCAACCGGGTCGACTCCTGCCACCTCGCCGTGTCCCGCGCCGGCGAGGAGCGGGCCCGGGGTGCCGTGGCGGCATCCGACGCCTTCTTCCCGTTCGCCGACGGCCTGCAGGTGCTGCTCG
>DATITJ010000268.1:0-3804 GCA_035467935.1 Ornithinibacter sp. | reverse complement strand
GCTGCGCTGCCATTGGTGGGTCCCTTCGGGTCTCTTCCCGCGATGGTAGGACGTCCCACTATCTACCGGCGAGTCACCGGCAGTCGAGTGCAGGCAACACACACGTTCGGCGGGCGCACGTGTGCGTGTTGCCTCCTCTCGACGGAGGCCGTGTTGGTCAGCGGGCGACTCCGGACGCGTAGGGATCCGCAGCCGCGCCGTCGACGACCCACTCGATCACGGAGCGTGGTGATCGGGTGCGCCCACACCGCGTCCCCGAGGTCGATGCAGGTCGTCCCGCCTCCGGGTCGCCGGAAGGCGTTCGCGAGGTGGAGGTCGTTGTGCTGGAGGGTGGACGGCATCCCGCTCCCCGCGAGCACGGCCGCCGCCTCGCGGATCCGGTCCAGACCGTCGGCGACGAGCGCCGTCTCCTCGTCGGTCGGCCGTCGCGGGTCGTCGGCCGGCAGCGCCCCCAGGCCCTCGACCAGGTCGGTCACCCAGCCCACCACGTCGTCGGGCGCCTCCGGGAAGACCGGCACCCCGGCGGCCAGTACGGCCTCGGCGTGGTCGGCCAGGGTGCGCTGTGGCCCCGGCCCACCCCTCGACGACGGCGACCCAGTCGTCGACGGGCGGTGGCGTCTCGTCATGCCACGGCGGCAGCCCGAGGTCGGCCGTCGCCAGCCACCCACGCCCGGTGTCGACGGCGACCAGTGGGGCGCACAGGCCGGGGACGATCCCCTCGACGGCCTCGACGAGCGCTGCCTCGAACGCCTGGGACGGGGCGTTGGCCTTGACCCACACGCGGCCGGCGTCCGTCTCGAGGTGCAGCACCGTCGACCAGAACCGCACGCGCTCCTGCACGAGGGGACCGGTGACCGTGCGACCGGCGGCCGCCAGTGCCGGCCCGAGCCACGCCTCGATCTCGGCCCTCCACTGCGGGCTGCGCCAGAGGGCGGGGAGGTCACGCTCCACGGCGCTGTGCCACCCAGGTGACGGCCTCCGCGTAGCCCTGCACCCCGCGTCCGATGACGTGGTGGTCGCACACGTCGGTGAGGTGGCTGTGGTGGCGGAACTCCTCGCGGGCGTGGATGTCGCTGATGTGCACCTCGACGCGGGGGACGCGGCACGCGGCGAGGGCGTCGCGCAGGGCGACCGACGTGTGCGTGTAGCCCGCGGCGTTGATCACGATGCCGGCGGTGCCCGCGCGGCCCTCCTGCACCCAGTCGACGAGCGTGCCCTCGTGGTTGGTCTGCCGGAAGTCGAGGGTGAGCCCGGCGGCCGTCGCGGCCTCGCGGCACAGCGCCTCGACGTCGGCGAGGGTGGCCGAGCCGTAGACCTCGGGCTCGCGCTCGCCGAGGAGGTTGAGGTTCGGGCCGTTGAGCACGAGCACGGTGCGGGCGTCCATGACCGGGAGTATGCCGTGACCACGCCCCGGCGACCTCCGGGTTTCCCGGACGGCGGCGGCCGCTCCGGTCAGGGGCGGTAGTCGTCGGCCCGGATGCCCGAGCCGCCGGCGACCGGGACGTCGGCGGAGACGTCGCGGCGAGCGGCCTCGGCCCTGCTGCGCCCGAGGTTCCACGCGAGCAGGTCGTCGCCCTCGGCGTCCGTCCAGCCGGGTGTGATGCACCGGGCCACGTCCTGGGGCAGGCGCTCGAGGATGACGGGTGTCGCGTCGGCGCTGAGGGTGGAGAGGTACAGGGTGTCGAGCGGCCGGCCGGCCTCGAAGCGGTCGATGTTGTGCGAGGCGACCCAGGCATCGGGGTTCAGCGCGGCGAACCCGAGGGCGAAGACAGCTGCCGAGACGAGCACGGCGCGCGGCACCCACGCCCCGGACAGCCGTACCCCGGCGATGAGCAGCATGACGATGACCAGTCCGAGCCACAGCTCGAAGCCGTCGACGAAGACGCGCAGCACGGTGTAGCCGTAGGCCTCCTGGTAGAGCGACATCCGGTACAGCGCACTGACGACGACCGCCAGGGTCAGCACGCAGAGGGTGCCGAGCAGGCCCCGCAGCAGGGCCCGGTCGCGCGCCCCGTCCAGCGGGGCCACCCGCATCGCCAGAGTGACGACGACGACGGTGAGGAAGGTCGCGACCGTCAGCTGGCCGAAGCCCTGGTGGACGTACTCGGCGTAGGTCAGGCCGGTCGTGGCGCGCAGGTGCTCGACCCCGCCCCACATCGCGGTGGCCTGTGCGACGAGGAAGGTCACGAACAGCGCGACGACGGTGCCGACCGGCACAGCCCACTCCCACGCGCGGCGGGCGCGCGGCGTCGGCGGCAGCGCGGCATCCGCGATGTTCGGGGGGTTGAGCGCGAGGTAGGTGCCCGTCAGCGCCACGCCGGCGACGAGGGCGAGGATGAACGTGCGGGCGATGATCGTGTCCCAACGCAGGTCGGGGACGAGCGCCTCGGTCCACGCGCCGAACACGGCGTCGCCAGAAGCGAACAGCCCACCGAACAGGGCGAGGGCCACGAGCGAGAGCCCGATGGTGCGCAGCACCGGCCAGAGCACCGAGGCACGGCTCGTCGCGGAGATGGTGCGCCCGAGCAGGGGTAGCCCACGCAGTGCGGATGCCGGCCACGACAGCACGCTGAGCGGCACCGCGAGCAGAGTGCGCGCCCGGGCCACCCCGGCTGCCGCGACGACGACCCCGACGAACACTCCGAGGGCGATCACGCCGCCGGCGTCGCGCAGCACGGTCACCGAGGCGAGGAGCGCGGCGAGCACGGCGCACAGCACGGTCCACGGGTGGGTGCGGAACCGCGCCACCCGCCACATCAGCACCCCGGTCGCGAGCATGGTGAGCGCGACGGCGAGCCCGACGTCGCGCTCGGGCCAGGTGGTCGCGGCCCAGGTGCCGATGCCCAGAGCAGCCAGCACGGGAACGGTCTGCGGCGGCAGGGGGCGCTCGGGCCAGAGCGCGGCGAAGGCCCCGGGCCCGCCCGGGCCTGCCGCACCGGGGGGCGCATACGGCGTGACGGTCACGGCTCCGCCCGGGGGCGGAGGCGGCGGTGCGGTCGAGGTGGGGGTCATGGTCGTCGGCGTCGTCATGGAGCGCTCCGGGGTCAGGTGTGTGGGTCGGTCGGTGGGTGGCCGCAGTGGCAGCACGGCCCGCAGGACGGCGCCGGTGCTGCCCGGCGCGGCGGGAAGGGCGCTGATCGTGCCGCCGTGCAGCTCGCACACCCAGCGGGCGATGGCCAGGCCGAGGCCCGTCCCCCCACCTGAGTCGCCGCCCGAGCCGAAGCGGTCGAAGACCCGCTCGAGGCGGTCGGCGGGGATGCCGGGCCCTTCGTCGCGAACCTCCAGGCACCACGTGCGGTCGTCGAGAGTGCGGGCGGTGACGTGCACCTCGACGTGGAGAGGGCTGTGCCGCACCGCGTTGTCGACGAGGTTGGCGACGAGCTGGGCGAGCCGGGCCCGGTCGGCCCGCACCGTGAGGTCGCCGGGCTGCACCTCGTGGCGCACTCGCACCGGGCGACCGCCGACGGAGGCCTCGGACACGGCATCCGCGAGCAGGTCGGCGACGCGGACGTCGGTGACCGTGAGAGGCGCGACCCCGGCATCGATGCGTGACAGGTCGAGCAGGTCGGTGACCAGGGTGCTGAGCCGCTCGGACTGCTGCAGTGCCCCCCGCAGGGCCTGGTCGTCTGGCATCACGACACCGTCGACGAGGTTCTCGAGCATCGCGCGCTGGGCCGTCAGCGGCGTGCGCAGCTCGTGGGAGACGGTCGCGACGAGCTGGCGTCGCTGGGTGTCGGCCGAGGCGAGGTCGGCGGCCATCGCGTTGAACGCCCGGGCCAGCACCCCCACCTCGTCGGCGGAGGA
>DATITJ010000267.1:0-1878 GCA_035467935.1 Ornithinibacter sp. | reverse complement strand
CGGCCAGGACGTCGCCGACGATGCGCTGGCTGCCCAGGATCTCGCCGGCGAACTCGCCGAGCACGACGTGGAGGGCGGGGGAGGGCGCCCACAGCACCGCCGGGCGGTGCAGGGCCCGGCCGAGGGCCGCGACGATCTCGCGCTGACGGGCCGGCTCGGGAGCGGCGAGGTTGACCGGGCCGGTGACGTCGGGTCGGTCGAGCAGGTGCAGGATCGCGCCGACCTCGTCGGGCAGGGTGATCCACGGCCAGAACTGGCGCCCCGACCCCAGGGGACCGGCGAGGCCGAACCGGGCCAGACGCAGCAGCGGCTTCATCGCCCCACCCTCGCGGGCCAGGACGATGCCCGTGCGCACGTGGGCGACCGAGGCGCCGGCATCCACGGCGGGCCCGGTGGAGGCCTCCCACGCGAGCACGACGTCGGCGAGGAACCCCCTTCCGGCCGGACTGGTCTCGGTGAGCTCCTCGTCGCCGCGGTCGCCGTAGTAGCCCACGGCTGAACCCGACACGAGCCGGACGGGGTGGTCGGCGGCCGCGACGGCGGTCGCGACCGCGGTGGTGGAGTCGGTCCGTGAGGCGAGGACGTCGCGCTTGTGCGCGGGCGTCCAGCGCTTGTCGCCGACGCCCGCGCCGGCGAGGTTGACCACTCCGTCCACGCCGTCGAGCACCGCGGGGTCGAGCCGTCGGCTCGAGGGGTCCCACTGCACCTCGTCGGCGGCACGCGGCGCACGACGCACGAGCCGCACCACCTCGTCCCCGCGCTCGTGGAGCGCGGCGACGAGGGCGGTGCCGATGAGGCCCGAGGACCCGGTGACGAGGATGCGGTTCATGGTGGGCCCGGACGGCTCCCGGTCAGAGACCGAGGTCCGCCTCGAAGGCACCCTCCTCGAGACGCTGCTTCATCGTGGTGAGGAAGCGCGCGGCATCCGCCCCGTCGACGACGCGGTGGTCGTAGGACAGCGCGAGGTAGACCATCGAGCGGATCGCGATCGTCTCGCCGTCCTCCGCGGTGACGACGATCGGCCGCTTGACGACCGCACCGGTGCCGAGGATCGCGACCTGGGGCTGGTTGATGATCGGGGTGTCGAACAGCGCACCCCGAGAGCCGGTGTTGGTGATGGTGAACGTCCCGCCCGCCAGGTCGTCGGGCATGATCTTGTTGCTCCGCGTGCGGTCGGCCACGTCGGCGATGCCGCGGGCCAGGCCCGCGATGTTGAGGTCGCCGGCGTTCTTGAGGACCGGGACGAGCAGCCCCTTCTCGGTGTCGACGGCGATGCCGAGGTGCTCGGCGCCGTGGTAGGTCACCGCGTCGTCCTCGATGCTCGCGTTGACCGTGGGGTGGGCCTTGAGCGCCTCGACGGCGGCGAGCGCGAAGAACGGCAGGAAGCTGAGCTTGGTGCCCTCGCGCTGGGCGAAGTCGCCCTTGGCGCGGTCGCGCAGCCGCGAGATGCGGGTGACGTCGACCTCGACGACCGTCGTGAGCTGCGCCGAGATGTGGAGGGACTCGACCATGCGGCGGGCGATGGTCTTGCGCAGCCGCGACATCTTCTCGGTGGTGCCGCGCTTGGAGTCGGTCGCAGCCGCGGCGGCGGGCGCCGACGAGGCGGCCGGAGCGTGCGCGGCCGGAGCGGCCTCGGGGGCCTTGTTGGCCTCGGCGGCCGCGAGCACGTCCTGCTTGCGGATACGGCCACCGATGCCGGTGCCCGTCACCGACGCGAGGTCGATGTCGTGGTCGGCCGCGAGCTTGCGCACGAGCGGCGTGACGTAGGCCGACGCGTCACGGTCGCCGTCACCCTCCGCGGCGGGAGCCGGGGTGGAGGGGGCGGGTGCCGTCTCGGCCGTGGCGGCGTCGGGGACCTGCTGCGGCTCGGGCTGGGCC
>DATITJ010000266.1:0-1844 GCA_035467935.1 Ornithinibacter sp. | reverse complement strand
CGCGCTCACCTCGGCCACGGGTGAGCCGTGGGCCTCCATTCCCACCGCGTCGATGACGGCATCCGCACCCCGCCCGCCCGTGAGGTCGCGGACGGCGGCGGCGACGTCGTCCACCTCGCGCAGGTCGACGGTCGTCACCCCGCGGGCCCGGGCGCGCTCCAGCCGGGCATCGACGAGGTCGACACCGATCACCTGCCGCACCCCGCGGTGAAGGGCGATGCGGCAGGCCATGTCGCCGATCGGCCCGAGGCCCAGCACCAGCAACGTCCCCCCGGGCTCCGGGTCGGCGTAGGCCACGGCCTGCCACGCGGTGGGCAGGACGTCGGAGAGGTAGACGAAACGCTCGTCGGGCGGGCCGTCGGGCACCTTCGTGTGCGTGTAGTTCGCCTGGGGGACGCGGAGGTACTCGGCCTGGCCGCCGGCGAGCGAGCCGTAGAGCTCGGAGTAGCCGAACAGCGTCGCCCCGCTGCCCTGCTCGCGCACCTGGGTCGTCTCGCACTGGCTCTGCAGACCGTGCTCGCACATCCAGCACGTGCCGCAGCACACCTGGAACGGGATGACGACGCGGTCGCCCGGGGCGATCTCGGTGACCTCGGCGCCGACCTCCTCGACGACGCCCATGGCCTCGTGACCGAGCACGTCGCCCTCGTGCATGAAGGCGGCCAGCGGCTCGTAGAGGTGAAGGTCGGACCCGCAGATGTTCGTGCTCGTCACCTTGATGATCGCGTCACCAGGGCCCTGGATCGTCGGGTCCGGGACCTCCTCGACGCGGACGTCCTTCTTGCCGTGCCACACCACTGCTCGCACTGCTGCCTCCTCGAGTCGGGTCGCGGTTGCGCTGGTCCACCCGCCCCTACCCCGTCGCTCGACCCGCACACCCCGAGGCCACTCCTGGGCGCGACCCCGGACGGCGGTCCCGAGAACCCCGCAGGGCACCTGTCGCGTCCGGGAGGTGCCGCTCGTGGAGAAGATGAGGCACGGCATACCGTCGAGTCCGACCCACGAAGGAGAAACGCGATGACCCAGTACCTGCTGTCGGTGTGGCACGACCGCGCCGCCACGCCTGAGGACATCTATCCCTCCGAGGAGGAGATGCAGGAGGCGTATGCCGCCACCGGCGTCTTCAACGAGGAGCTCAGGGCGAGCGGTGCCTGGGTGTTCGCCGGAGGGCTGCACCCCGCGTCCACCGCCACCGTCGTCGACGGCACCGGCACCGACCGGGTCACCACCGACGGCCCGTTCAGCGGGTCCAAGGAGCAGCTCGGCGGCTTCTGGATCGTGCAGGCCCCGGACCTCGACGCCGCCCTCGAGCTCGCGGCGCGCGGGTCGAAGGCATGCCGGGGCAAGGTCGAGGTGCGTCCCTTCCAGGAGTGAGCACCCCGGTCCACGGTGCGGTGCAGTCGCCTACCGTGCCGACGTCGGCAGGGTGGTCGGACCACCGGCCCAGCGCCTGATTCCGGCCGCCACATCGTCCTCCCAACTAGGGTGAGCGAGTGACGAGAGCCACCGCGAGCCCGCCCGCCAGGCCGTCCACGGAGCTGACCGCACGGCTGCAGAGGGCGATGGCCCAGGCCTTCGGCCCGGGGTACGCCGACGCGGACCCGTTGTTGCGGCCGAGTCGCTACGCGGACCTGCAGGCAAATGTCGCACTTCCTCTTGCCAAGCGGCTCGGGAGCAGCCCACGGGAGGTCGCCACGCGCCTCGTGGATGCGCTTGACGTCGAGGGTCTCTGCGCGCCGCCCCAGATCAGCGGCCCCGGCTTCATCAACCTGACCCTGGAGCCCTCGTGGATCGCCGCGACGACGACTGCGATGGCCGGCGACCCGCGGCTCGGCGTCGTGACG
>DATITJ010000265.1:0-4726 GCA_035467935.1 Ornithinibacter sp. | reverse complement strand
CCAGGCCGGGCTGCGCACCGACTACCTCTTCCGTGCGGCCAACCAGCGCGGCGGCATCGTCGTCGGCACCGGCGACCTGTCCGAGCTCGCGCTCGGCTGGTGCACCTACGGCGTCGGCGACCAGATGTCGCACTACGGCGTCAACAGCGGGGTGCCCAAGACGCTCATGCAGCACCTCATCCGCTGGGTCGTGTCGTCGGGGCAGTTCGAGGGCGAGGTCAACGGCACGCTCCTCGAGATCCTCGACCAGGAGATCAGCCCGGAGCTCGTGCCCACCAGGGAGGGCGAGAGGATCCAGTCCACCGAGGACTCCGTCGGTCCCTACGCCCTGCAGGACTTCACGCTCTACCACCTGCTGCGCCGCGGCTACCGCCCGAGCAAGGTCGCCTTCCTGGCCGAGCACGCGTGGGCGGATGCCGGGCACGGCGCCTGGCCCGCGGGGTACCCGGAGGGGGCGCGTCCGGCATACGACCTGGTGACCATCCGGCACTGGATGCAGGTGTTCCACCGGCGGTTCTTCGGCAACCAGTTCAAGCGCTCGGCCATCCCCAACGGCCCGAAGGTCGTGGCCGGCGGCTCGCTCTCCCCCCGCGGGGACTGGCGGATGCCGTCCGACGCCGCGGCGACCGCCTGGCTCGCCGAGCTCGAGGCCAACGTCCCGACGTCCTGACCGCCTGACCTCGGGTCAGGCGGGGGTCTCGTCGCCCCGGGCGGTGAGCTCCTCACGAAGGCGCGGTTCGGTGCGTCGCTCGGGGTGGATGCCACGCTTGTCGCGGTAGAACTCGCGGACCTGGTCCATGTCGGCGACGACGTCGGCCGTGGCCCTGATCGTCGGGCCGAACCCCGTCGTGCGGGTGGGTCCGTCGATGAACGCCAGCGCGATCGGCAGGTTCGCCGACCGGGCGATGCGCCAGAAGCCGGACTTCCAGTACTCCCCCTGCGTGCGGGTCCCCTCCGCGGCGAGGATCAGCAGGAACGGCTCACCACTGCGGGCCTCGCGCACGAGCTCCCGCACGACGGACCCGGGGTTGAAGCGGTCGAGCGGGATGCCGCCCAGCCGGTGGAGGAGCCACCCGAGCGGACCGCGGAACAGCTCCTTCTTGATGAGCACGCGGGGTGCGACGCCACCGCGCCACATGACGAGCAGCATCATGACGAAGTCCCAGTTCGACGTGTGCGGCGCACCCACGAGCACCCCGCTGCGGGGCACCTCACCGACCGCGGTCCAGCCCGCGGCACGCAGCACCAGCCCGGCGAGTCGACTGCGCATGGCGGTCCTCTCCCGGCACCGACCCGACGTCGGGTGCCGACGGGTCACAACCTACGGGAGCCCGGTGCCGATGGTGGGGGTGCGGTCTCGGCGAGGGTGTCGAGGGCCGCCCCGTCGAGGCGGAAGCGGGTCCACTCGTCCTGGGCGACCGCCCCGATCGACTCGTAGAAGCCGATGCTCGGGGTGTTCCAGTCGAGCACCCACCACTCGAGCCGGTGGTAGCCGCGCGCGACGCAGATCTCCGCGAGGGTTCGCAGCAGCTCCTGGCCCAGTCCCGAGCCGCGCCGGGCCGGCGTGACGTAGAGGTCCTCGAGCCAGATGCCGTGCGTGCCGGTCCACGTCGAGAAGGACAGGAACCAGATCGCGCACCCCACGACCTCGCCGTCGACCTCGGCGACGTGGGCGAATGCCGCCGGCTCCCGGCCCGTGGGGAACAGCGCCTCGCGCAGGTGCTCCCCGGAGGCATCGACCTCGTGCAGCGCCTTCTCGTACTCCGCCAGCTCACGCACGAGCCGCAGGATCACGGGCACGTCGGCGGTGACGGCGGGACGGACTCGGGGGTCGCGAGGGGAGGCGGACGGCATACCCGGCAATGTACTGACGGCCACCACACTGGGACCATGACAACCCCGCGTCGGAGCGACACCTGGCTCACCGACAGCACCGCCACCGGCCGCCAGCCCTGCTTCATCGGCAAGACCCACCCCCTCATGATGCGCAGCGCGCTCAACCGGCCCCAGGCCCATTGCGAGACCACCGTGATGATCGGCGACCGGATGGACACCGACATCATCAGCGGGATCGAGGCGGGCCTGCGCGCCGTGCTCGTCTCCACCGGCTCCACCCGCCCGGACCAGGTCGAGCAGTGCCCCTCCCGCCCGACCCGCGTCGTCGACTCGATCGCCGACCTCGTGCCCCTCGTGGCCGAGCTGTCCGGGGACGGCGTGTGAGCACCGGCTGCACCGGGGGCACCGCGGCGGCCGGGCCCGTCCACCACCTCGCCGATGTCGACGCCTGGGAGCAGGCCCTGCGCACCGGGGAGTACCGCTGGTCCACGCTCGGTCGCCCGCTCGGGCCCGAGGGCTTCGTGCACTGCTCGTCGGCCGAGCAGCTGACGGGCGTCCTCGGGCGGTACTACGCAGCACACGAGCGCGACCTGGTGCTGCTCACCCTCGACCCGGACCGCCTCACGTCGCCGCTGGTGTGGGAGGTCGGCAACCCGGCCACGGGCGAGGAGTTCCCGCACCTCTACGGGCCGATCACGCCGGATGCCGTCGTCGCGACCCGCGTACTCCACCCCCCACATGCAGCGCCACCCGAGTCGATCACGCTGCGCGCCAACAGGATCGAGCTCGAGGTGCTCGCGGTCGGCGCCACGGTGCGTCGGCTGCAGGTTGGCGAGGGGGACTCGGCCGTGGACGTCGTGCTCGGGCACGCCGACCCGCAGGCGTACCGCTTCGCCGGTGGTTACCTCGGCGCGGTCGTCGGCCGGGTCGCGAACCGCCTGGCCGGAGGACGCTTCACGATCGACGGCGAGACCATCTCGGTGCCGGCGAACGAGCGCGGCAACACCCTGCACGGCGGGTTCGAGGGATTCGACCGGATGCCGTGGACCGTGGAGGAGGTCGACGCCACGCACGTGCGGCTGACCCTGACCAGCCACGACGGCGACAACGGGTTCCCGGGTCGCGTCGACGTCACCGTGACGTACGCCGTGTCACCCGGGGAGGTGCGCATCGACTACACCGCGACGAGCGACCGCCCGACCCCCTTCAACGTCACGAACCACACGTACTTCCAGCTCGACGGCGAGGGCAGCGGGCCGGTCGACGACCACGTGCTGCACGTGCCGGCATCCGGCTTCACGCCGGTCGACGCGGGGCTCCTCCCGACCGGCGAGGTGCGACCCGTCGACGGCACGCCCTTCGACCTGCGCGAGCCCCGCCGCATCGGCGACGTGCTGGCCCTGGACGACGAGCAGCTGCGCCACGGGCAGGGCCTGGACCACAACCTCGTCCTCGACGGCTCGGGCCTGCGGCTGGCCGCGCGGCTGCGTGGTGCGGGCGGCAGGGTGCTCGAGGTGATCACCGACCAGCCGGGGCTGCAGGTCCACACCGGCGCCCACGTCGACGACAGTGTCCTGGGGCCGTCGGGTCGCACCTACGGTCCCCGCGCCGGCATCGCCCTGGAGACGCAGGGCTTCCCCGACGCCCCGAACCATCGGGGCTTCCCCGGCACGATCCTGCGGCCCGGCATCCCGTTCCGCTCGACGACGATCTGGCGCCTGACCTGTCGGTGACGACGTCGTCGCGCGCCGTGGCGCGCAGAGGGCTGACGGGGGAGTGCTCCCCCCGTTCCAGGCCGCAGGACGCACCTGCCGTCGGTAGCCTGACGCCATGGCACTGGGGGGGAACCCGGAGGAGCTGAGAACGCTCGCCCGGCGGTTGCGCACGGACGCGGGCGAGGTCGGGCACACCGCCACGCGCGTGCGCCAGGGGCAGGGCATCCACTGGGTCGGGCTGGCTGCCGAGCGCTACCGCGAGCGACTGCGCGAGCACGGCGCCCAGATCGACCGGACGCGCGACGAGATCCTCACGGCGGCCAGCCGGCTCGACGAGCTCGCCGACGCCCTCGAGGAGCGGCAGCGCGCCATCGCCCGCGCGATGGACCTCGTGGATGACGCGCTCACCTCCGCGCGCGACACCATCGGACGCTTCGCCGGCGACGTCTGGGACACCCTGACCGGCGCCGAGAAGGCCGCGGAGGAGACCGCCCGCGACCTGCTGGACTCGGTGCGCGAGCTGCCCTCGCCGGGGCACCCCGACTGGGTCGACCTGGCGAGGAGGATCGGCCGGTGACGACCCCCACCGTCCGCGCACCCGCCACCCCGGGCGACGGCCGTGCCCTGCGCCGTCGGCTCGACGAGGGTGCGTGGGCGAGCGCCGCCGCGGCCGCCGAGCTCACCGACCTGCCCACCTGGGCCACCCCGCAGGCCCCGGCATCCGGAGCCGACGAGGGTCGGGAGACGCACCTCGTCGACGGCCTTCGGCTGCGCGAGCGGTCCGTGCTGGCGGTCGACGTCGCCACCACCGCGCGCGGCATGGGCGTGCTCGCCGAGCTCGTCACCGACCTCACTGCGGTCGTCGGGGTGGTGCGCCGCCTCGCCGTGCCGGAGGGAGCCGGCCTGTCGGGCACTCGGGCCCTGCCGGGCGTCGAGGTCGACGTCACGACGATCGACCACCTCGTCGACGAGGTGCTGCGGCTGCTCCCCCCGGCCGCCGACGACGGTGGGCTCGTCGAGGTCGAGCTGCCCGAGGAGCACACCGTGGCCCTGGGTCGGGCCGTGCGCACCGGCGACACCGCGACGGTCGAGGCGATCTGTGCGGACGAGGGGTGGGGCTCCCCTCCCGGCATCCTGGTCGCGCTCGTCCTCTAGCTGGTGGGCACGGCCGTCGT
>DATITJ010000264.1:0-5541 GCA_035467935.1 Ornithinibacter sp. | reverse complement strand
CCGAGCGCTCCACCCGCAGCCCCGAGCCCACCTGGCCCACCGGCATCGAGCGCTCCGGCAAGCCCCGCAAGTACGGCGAGACCACCGTCTGGCTCGCCACCCGCCCCTGACCCCCGACCGTGGGTCGCCTCCGCGGCGGCGGTCAGGGCGGCGGCATCCGGTCCTGCGGGGGCCCGCGGAGGCGACCACGGCGGGGCGCTGAGCTGACGCGCACGGCATCCGGGCAGCTGTCGAAGTCGGGCAGGTCGTCGGGGGCTGGGGCGCAGGTCAGGAGGGGTGCTGGGCCATGATGGGTGCATGACCGACTACGAGATCCCCCGTCCCGACAGCGGCGACGTCGTCGACCTGATCATCGCCGACCACCGCCTCATGGAAGACCTGCTGCGCGAGCTGCGCGACGCGACGGCCGACCGGGAGTCGGCACGCACGGCGCTCGCCGAGCTCCTCGTCGCCCACGGCGAGTCCGAGGAGGAGAAGGTGTATCCCACGCTCGACCGCGAGCGGGCCATCTCGGCGCACGAGGTCGAGCACGGCGAGGAGGAGCACGCCGAGGGCAACGAGGCCCTGCTCGCTCTGCTCGAGTGCGAGGGCACCGACACGCAGCAGTTCGACGACGCGGTCGAGGAGCTCGCGACGGCCCTCAACCACCACATCGGCGAGGAGGAGCAGACCATCCTCAACCCGGCCCGCACGGAGGTGTCGGAGCAGGTGCGCCAGGACCTCGGGCGCGACTGGGTCACCGAGCGCAACCGCATGCTCGACCAGGGGTGCGCCTCGGTGGAGCAGGTCCGCGAGGTCGTCGAACGCGCCGTGTCCGAGGGGACGCTCGCGCCCGAGGAGGCCCGCGAGGAGGCCGACGCGATCAAGGACGAGGCCAAGGCGAGGGCCAAGGAGGTCGAGGAGGAGGCCAAGCAGGGCTGAGCCCGGCGGCCCCCGGTCGTGGGTACGGTGGTGCCCGTGACCCCTCGCCCGCGCCGGGCCGTCTGCCCCGGCTCCTACGACCCGGTGACCTCCGGGCACCTCGATGTCATCGGGCGCGCGGCCGCGCTGCACGACGAGGTGGTCGTCGTCGTGCTGCACAACCCGGCCAAGGCCGGGACGTTCACGGTCGAGGAGCGCGTCGGCTTCGTGGAGCGGGCGCTCGCCGACCGCGGGGTGACCGCGGTGCGGGTCGAGGCGTTCGCCGAGCGCCTGCTCGTCGACGTGTGCCGCGAGCTCGGCGCCGACGTCGTCGTCAAGGGCGTGCGTGGCCCGGCCGATGCCACGTACGAGTGGCCGATGGCCCTGATGAACCGCCACCTGACCGGCGTCGAGACGCTCTTCCTCCCGGGGGACCCGGCGTTCGAGCACGTGTCGAGCTCGCTCGTCAAGGAGGTCGCGCGCTGGGGTGGCGACGTGACCGGTCTCGTCCCCGACGAGGTGCGAGACGCCCTCGTCGCCCGGCTGCGTGCCGACGGCTGACGCGGCGCCCCCGCGCGAGCTGAGCCCTTCCACCGACGCCGCCCCCGAGGGCGCCGGGCGGGCGGTGGGTGCCGGTCGGCGCCCCAAGGGCGGGGCAGGCTTCCGCCCCGACATCGAGGGCCTGCGCGCCGTCGCGATCCTCACGGTGCTCGCCCACCACGCCGGGCTGGCGCTGCCCGGCGGCTTCGTCGGCGTCGACATCTTCTTCGTCATCTCGGGCTTCCTCATCACCGGGCTGCTCGTCAACGAGCTGTGGAGCACGGGCACGGTCTCGTGGGTGCGCTTCGTGGGCCGCCGCATCCGCCGCCTGCTCCCGGCCGCCGTGCTCGTGCTGGTGGCGACGTCGCTCGTGTCGTTCCTCGTCGTGCCGGGGCTGAGGCGGCGCGACATCGCCGTCGACATCGCCGCCGCCGCGGCCTACGTCGTCAACTGGGTGCTCGCCCGCCGCGAGGTCGACTACCTGGCCTCCGACATCCGTCCGTCGCCGGTGCAGCACTACTGGTCGCTCGCGGTCGAGGAGCAGTTCTACGTCGTCTGGCCACTGCTGCTCATCGTCGTCGCCCTGCTCGTGAGGCGCCCGAGCCGCCGGGTGGTGGCGACCGCGCTGGGGCTGCTCGTGGTGAGCTCGTTGGTGTGGTCGGTGTGGTTCTCGCACACCTCGCCCCGGCCGGCGTTCTTCACGACGACGACCCGCGTGTGGGAGCTCGGTCTCGGGGCGCTCCTCGCCGTCGCGCTCGCCGGTCGTGATCGGCCCGCGACACCCGCGCGCGGCTCGGCCGCGCTCGGCTGGGGTGCCCTCGTCGTGCTCGGGGCGGTCGCCGTCGCCCTGCCCGAGGGGATCGAGTGGCCGGGCGCCTGGGCGCTGCTGCCGACCGTGCCGACCGCCGTGCTCATCTGGGCCGGCTGGCAGGGCGCCCACCACGGCCCGGTGCGACTGCTCGGCACCCGGGCGATGGTGTGGATCGGCGGCCTGTCCTACTCGATCTACCTCTGGCACTGGCCGTTCATCATCCTGGGGGAGTGGACCGCGGATGCCGTGGACGCCACCCTGCCGTCGTGGGGCAAGGCCGCGCTCGCGCTGGCGTCGGTCGGTCCGGCCTGGCTGTCGTGGCGCTTCGTGGAGACGCCGATCCACCACGGGCCCTGGCTGCGGGACCGGCCCCGCGCGCTGCTCGCGAGCGGCCTGGCCCTCTCGCTCGTCGGGGTGCTCGCCGCCCTGCCACTGCTGCCGCTGCGCTCGCCGTTCGAGACGACCCCGCCAGGGGGCCGGATGCCCCCGGTGTCGGAGCTGGGCGCCGCCACCATGCGGCTCGACCAGCCGCTCGCGGCCGTCGACGACCCCGGCTGGGTGACGCCCGACCCCCTGATCTCCGGCGAGGACCGACCCGCGGCCGACGTCGACCGTTGCCAGGTCGCCGCCGCCGTGAGCGAGCCGGTCGCCTGCACGTTCGGCGACCCCGACGGCGCGACGACCGTCGCGTTGGTGGGCGACTCCAAGGCCATGCAGTGGCTCCCGGCACTGCAGGAGGCGGCCACGACCCGGGGGTGGCGGATCGTGACGTGGGGCAAGTCCTCGTGCGCGTTCGCGGCGTCCCCTGCGACCGAGGCGGGCACGGCATACCCCGAGTGCGACACCTGGAACGACGCCGTCGTGGGAGCCCTGCGCGAGGACCCGCCCGACGTCGTCGTGACCTCCGGCGTCGCGACGCAGGCGTGGACCGGGTCGGGCACCGCCCGCCGCCCCCTCGTCGAGGGGTACGCCGCCCGCTGGCGCTCGCTCGCCGACGGCGGGGTGCCGGTGGTCGTCGTCGGCGACAGCCCGATCTCGCCCGACGACCTCGACATCTGCGCCGCCCGGCACCCCCGCGAGCTGACCCGCTGCGTCTTCCCGGGCGTGCCCGCGATCGCCGGCGGCGGCCTGCCCGTGCAGCGCGAGGCGGCGGCCGGCGCGGGCAGCGGCGTGGCCCTGCTCGACCTCACCGCGTGGGTCTGCCCCGAGGAGGTCTGCCCGGTCGTCATCGGGCACGTCGCGGTGCACCGCGAGGGCGACCACGTCACCGCGACGTATGCCGCGACGCTCGCGCCGCAGGTGGCCCGCGCGGTGGACGACGCCCTCGAGCGGTGACGAGCCCGGGGAACCACTCGGGAACGCGTACGGTGGGCGGAGGGGGGAGCGCCCGGCATCCGGTTTGGGTGGATCGCCCCCGACCGGTAACCTTGACCCTCGGTCTGCGTCCGTGCGGCGCGCACCGAACCACCCCGACCACACCCAAGGCTCATGACTCGACTCGACCCCCGGTCCCCGTTGGTGCTCGACACCAAGCTCGTGGGCCGTCGACCCGGGACGATGCACGAGCTGACGCGTGAGGTCGGGGCGCCGAGCGACTTCGGCACGGACGTCGTGCGCGTCGAGGAGGGGCACCCGCTCTTCCTCGAGCTGCGCCTGGAGTCCGTCGTCGAGGGAGTGCTCGTCACCGGTTCGGTCCGTGGCACGGCGACCGGCGCCTGCGTGCGGTGCCTGGACCCCGTCACCCCAGAGGTCGACGGGACGTTCCAGGAACTGTTCGTCCACGCCGAGCGACACGACCACCACCGCGAGGTGGGGGACGAGGACGCAGCCGAGGAGCTCCGGGTCGAGGACGGTCTCATCGACCTCGAACCGGTGCTCAGGGACACGGTGGTGCCAGCGCTGCCGTTCCAGCCGGTGTGCCGGCCCGACTGCCCCGGGCTGTGCTCCGAGTGCGGCATGCCGCTCGCGGAGGACCCGGAGCACCAGCACGACCAGATCGACCCCCGGTGGGCGGCGCTCTCGGCACTGACCGAAGAGCCGTCCACGACGACAGAGAAGAGGACCTGACGTGGCCGTTCCGAAGCGGAAGATGTCGCGCTCCAACACCCGCTCGCGCCGCGCCAACTGGAAGGCGACGGCCGTCGCCACGACGACCTGCCCCCAGTGCAAGGCGCTCACCCAGCCGCACATCGCGTGCCCGTCGTGCGGCACCTACAAGGGCCGCCACTACGGCGCGGCCGAGCGCACCGAGCACCAGGGCTGATCCACACCCCCATGGGGAAGGGATCGGCTGCCACCGGTGCTCTGACGCCGCTGCGCCCCGTCGCCGAGCTGCTGGACCACCTCCTGGAGGTGACCGGCGGTCCGGTCGACGAGGCGCTGCTTCGTCGTGCCCTGACGCACCGCTCCTACGCGTACGAGGCGGGCGGCCTGCCGCACAACGAGCGGCTGGAGTTCCTCGGTGACTCCGTCCTCGGGCTCGTCGTCACGACGACCCTCCACGACGCGAACCCCGAGACGAGCGAGGGCCAGCTGGCCAAGCTGCGCGCCGCCGTCGTCAACATGCGTGCCCTCGCCGACGTCGGCCGCACGCTGGGCCTCGGCGACTTCGTCTACCTCGGCCGCGGCGAGGAGTCGACCGGCGGCCGCGACAAGGACTCGATCCTCGCCGACACCGTCGAGGCCGTCATCGGTGCGGTCTACCAGTCCGCCGGCATCCTCGCGGCGGGTGAGCTCGTGCACCACCTCGTCGACCCGCTCCTCGCGCAGTCGGCCACCCTCGGTGCCGGGCTCGACTGGAAGACCAGCCTGCAGGAGATCACCTCGCGGTACGGGCTCGGTGCCCCGGAGTACGCCGTGACCGAGGACGGTCCCGAGCACGCCAAGTGGTTCGAGGCGCAGGTCGTCATCGGCGGCGACGTGCTCGGCAGCGGCGCCGGCCGCACCAAGAAGGTCGCCGAGCAGGAGGCGGCCGCCCTCGCCTGGACGAGCATCCGCGACGCGAACGAGGGGCCCGTGCCGGGCCTCGAGGCCACTGGCCTGGACGGGGCCACCGGCCCCGGGGCGACCACCGGGACCCCCGACCCCGAGCCGATCGGCCGCCGCAGCACCGGTGCCTGAGCTGCCCGAGGTCGAGGTGGTCCGCCGAGGGCTCGCCGACCACGTGCTCGGCCGCACCGTCGCCACCCTCGAGCTGCGCGGTCACCGGGTGGCCCGGCGCCACGGGCCCGGCCCGCAGGACCTCACCGAACGCCTCGCCGGGCGCCGGGTGGATGCAGTGCGCCGCCGCG
>DATITJ010000263.1:0-2340 GCA_035467935.1 Ornithinibacter sp. | reverse complement strand
AGACCAGGAAGACCTGCATGTCCCCCATCGCCTCCTACCGACGGCTGTTCACCCTCGCCGGCCCCCTCTACGTCGCCGTCGCCTTCATCGGACGCCTGCCGCTCGCGATGGCCCAGATGGGCACGCTCCTCCTCGTCGCCGGCACGACCGGCTCCTACGCTCTGGGCGGTGCCGCCGCCGGTGCCCTCGCCGTGGCGAATGCCGTCGGCGCACCGGTCGCCGGATCCCTCGCCGACCGCGTCGGGCAGCGACCCGTGGTCCTGGTCCAGTCGGCCCTCGGCGGCGTCGGGCTCGTCGCCCTCGTCGCCCTGGCCGGTGCCGAGATCGCGCCATGGATCGTCATCTCCTCGGCCGCGCTCGCGGGTGCCGCCATGCCGCAGATCGGCCCCCTCGCCCGGGTGCGCTGGCGCCCCATCACCCGCGAGCAGGAGCACCACCAGCCGCGCCTGATGGAGGCCGCCTTCTCCTACGAGGGCGCGGCCGACGAGGCGTCGTTCGTGCTCGGCCCGGCCCTGCTCGGACTGCTCGTCGTCGTCGCCGGCCCCGAGCTCGCGCTCGTCATCGCGGCGTCGATCCTCCTCGTCTTCGGCTGCGCCTTCGCACTCCATCCGACCGCGCGGCTCACCCACGCACACCGCCCCACGGCGCACGCGGGGGCGCGCCTCATCACGACGGCATTCGTGGTGCTCCTCGTCGCCCAGCTGCTCATCGGGGTCGTCTTCGGCTCGATCCAGACCGGCACCACCGTGCTCGCGACAGTGGCCGGGCAGGCGGGTGTCGCCGGTCTCGTGCACGCCTCGCTCGGGGTCGGCTCCGTCGTCGCCGGGCTCGCCGTGGCCGCGCTGCCACTGCGCTTCGGCTACGCGTCGCGCGTGCTCGTCGCCGCGATCGGCCTCGCCCTGCTGTCGCTGCCGCTGCTCGTCACCGACACGATCCCCCAGCTGTTCGCGGTGGTCCTCGTGCTCGGCCTCGTCGTCGCGCCCTACATGATCAGCGTCTTCATGCTCGGCGAGCGGGCCGCACCCGTGCAGCGGGTCGGCGCCGCCATGACGCTGCTCGCCGCCGCCACCGGCGTCGGGTATGCCGTCGGCTCGGCGGTCGCGGGACGCCTTGCGGACGTGCACGGTCACCCGGGGGCCTTCGCGGTCACCGTCACCGCGGGTGTCGGTGCGGCGGTGCTGGCCGCGGCCTCGCGGCCGCTGCTGCGCCGCATCGGCGGCCCCGACCCGCGCCAGGCCCCGGAGCCCGCCCTCGCCCTGCCGTGAGCCCGGCCGTGGTCGGCACAGCAACCACCTGCGCGCTCACCGCGCAGATTCTCGGCGTGCCGAACCTTCGACATGCATCCGGAGCGGCCCTCCGGACGGAAGAGGGGGTGTTGTCACACCACTCCACCGAAGGGAATTGATCATGCGCACAGCCCTCGCGGGAGCCGCGGCCCTCGCCGTCGCGGCGCTGCCTCTCGCCGTCTTCGCCACGCCGGCCGCAGCTGCCACCGATGCCTCCGTCGTCGTCTTCCACGGCGTCCCCGGCCTGACGGTCGACGTCTACGCCTCGGCCGACACCACGTACACCGAGGACGAGGCCCTCCTCACCGACTTCGAGCCGGGCACGGTCACCGACCCGGTCTCCATCCCGGAGGGCACGTACAACCTGGCCGTCTTCGCGAAGGACGCCGACCCGTCCGGCGATCCGGCGATCAAGGCGGAGGGGGTGGAGGTCCCGGGTGGTGCCAACATCACGGTCGCGGCACACCTGGACGCCGAGGGCACCCCCATCCTCACCCCGTTCGTCAACGACGTCAGCAAGGTGGCCGCCGGCCAGGGCCGTCTCGTCGTGAGGCACACCGCGGCCGCCCCCGCGGTCGACGTCCTCGCCGGTGGCGAGCCCGTCTTCGAGAACCTCACCAACCCCAACGAGGACAAGGCCGACCTCGCCGCCGGCACGGTCTCCGCCTCGGTCGCCGCCACCGGCACGACCGACCCGGTCATCGGGCCGGCCGACGTCACCGTCACGGAGGGCTCCGCCACGATCGTCTACGCGTGGGGCTCCCTCGAGGACGACAACCTCGCCGTCGCCGTGCAGACGATCGACGGGCTGCACAGCTCGCCGTCCGGGGTGCCCTCGGGCACGGCCGACGCCCCGGCCGACCCGCTCCCCGTCGCGCTCGGTGGGCTCGCCCTGATCGGCGCGCTCGTCGCCGGAGGGGCGGCCGCCCGGGCCCGACGCGTGCGGGCCTGACCGCAGACCGGCAGACCCCGGGTCGAGCCCGACCCGGGGTCTGCCGTGGGTCGTCGCCGCACCGCCTTCTCAGCCGCCCCGACCCCGACCCCGACCCCGACC
>DATITJ010000262.1:0-2063 GCA_035467935.1 Ornithinibacter sp. | reverse complement strand
CATGCCGCCTTCTCCTGGTCCTCCCCGGCACGGACGACCGGTGGGTCGGGATCCATGAGCTCGTGGGCGCGGGCTCCCTCCTCCGCGGCGAGCAACGCCTCCGCGGAGACGAGGCCCAGGAGCTCACGGCCCCGGCAGACGGCGATGTCGGCGACGGTGTCGAAGGTGCGGCCGTGCAGTCCACGGCGCACGTCGCCCGCCGTGTCGTCGCGCCCGCACACGGGCACCCGGGTCGCGAGACAGGCATCGATGGAGCCGGGCAGCAGGGGGCGGTCGACCACGACGGGATCCGGTGAGGGCCTCATGCTGCCAGTGTCTGCCGGGGCCGGCACCCACCGCTCCGGCCGAGACGGTGCTCACGGCCGGTGACGTCAGCCTCGAGCTCCGGGTCAGCGGGGTTACGCTGCGGGCATGCCTGAGCCCGTGGTCGAGGTCGTCGGAGTGTATGCCGCGGACGGCGGGGTCGTCGGGGAGCTCACCTACGTCGTCGGCCACCTCCTCGGCCGCACCGAGTGCTCGCTGTGCGACCTCACCCACGGCTCGGTCCGGCGGCGGCCCGAGTGGCAGGCGATGGCGGCCCGCCTGCCCGTGCCCGTCCGCCTCGTGCACCGCAACGAGACCACGGAGGGTGAGCGCGCGGCATACAGCGTGTCCGGACTCCCGGCCGTGCTCGGCGTGCGGGCCGACGGGTCCCGCACGGTGCTCCTCGGCCCGACCGGCCTGCGGGCCCTGGCCGGCTCCGTCGAGCGGTTCGAGGAGGCGCTGCTGTCGGCGCTCGACATGGAGGGTGTCGAGCGTCTCAGGGCCGACCCGGAGGGCCGTGGCTAGTCTGGGAGCCCGACTCCCCGGAGGTCCCAGATGAGCGTCCCCACCGCCCCTGCCGGCTTCACCCGGCTCCTCATGAAGAGCAAGCTGGGCGTCGGCCGCGACTTCCAGGTGCTGGACCCCGAGACCGAGGAGCAGCGCTACCTCGTCGACGGCAAGCTGGGCCCCCGGCCGCAGGCCGACGTCCTCGACGCGAACGGGACGCTCCTGTTCAGCGTGAGGGGGCAGCTGCTCGGCATCCCGAAGAAGATGGCGATCCACGACGCCTCCGGGGCCGAGGTGGCCGTGCTCAAGGCCAAGGCCTTCTCCCTGGTCAAGGACAAGATGGACATGCAGATGGCCTCGGGCGAGCCGTGGCACGTCGAGGGCAAGCTCATCGAGAAGGACTACACCGTGACCAGCGAGGGCCGCGACGTCGTGCGGATCTCGCAGAAGTGGCTCACGGTGCGCGACAAGTACACGATCGACATCGCCGACGGCGTCGAGGTCGGCCTCGCGCTCGCCGTGGTCTGGGCCATCGACCGCTGGGTCGAGCGGGACTGACCGGAGGCCGCCGTGCGCCGCCCGTCACCGCAGCGACCCGGGCCGGGGCAGGAGTCGGTGTGGGACTACCCCCGACCCCCACGGGTGGAGCCGAGCGCCGAGAGCGTCGAGATCTGGCTCGGCGGGGTGCTGGTCGCCGCCTCGACCCGCACGCTGCGGGTGCTCGAGACGAGTCACCCCCCGACCTACTACCTGCCGGCCGAGGACTTCGCGCCGGGGGCGCTGCACGCCACCGAGGGTTCGTCGTGGTGCGAGTTCAAGGGGGAGGCGGCCTACTACGACGTGGTCGGTGGGGATGCCGTGGCGCCCCGGGCCGGGTGGACCTACCCCCGGCCCAGCGCCGGGTTCGAGGTGCTCGGGGGGCACGTCGCCGTCATGCCGGGCGCGATGGACCGCTGCACGGTCGACGGGGAGGTCGTGACCCCGCAGGCCGGGGGCTTCTACGGCGGGTGGATCACCGCGCGCGTCGTCGGGCCGTTCAAGGGCGAGCCGGGCACCTGGGGCTGGTAGCCGCACCCTCGACACAGGACTCCTCACGGTCGCACCAGGACGGTTCTGGTGCGAGGGTGAAGGTCCCTGGATCGGGCGGGAGGTCGGTGCCCGGGCGGGGCGGGCTCAGTCGTCGCTGAGCGGCCGGTCCTTGGTCGCGAGCTCGCGCCGGGCCTTCTCGGAGGCCGCGGAGACCTCGTCGGCGG
>DATITJ010000261.1:0-3297 GCA_035467935.1 Ornithinibacter sp. | reverse complement strand
CCCGCCCGCCGCAGGGGTGTTGGCGAGCACCTCCGACTCGGTCACCTCGTGGGTGACGACGGGGGCGTCCTCGGGGCGGATGGTCATGTCACCCATGTCAGACTCCTGCCTTCTGGGTGCCGGCGTCGGCACCGACGCCGACGAGGGGGTCGGGGACGTCGCCGAGGTCGCTCGACGACTTCCAGGTCGAGGCGACGCCGAGGCGGTGGGCGACCATGATGTCGCCGACCCGGGCCGCGGCCGCGGTGATGATGTCGAGGTTGCCGGCGTAGTCCGGCAGGTAGTCGCCTCGGCCCTTGACCTCGATCGGCACGAACACGCGTGCCATGCCCTGCCACAGGTCGCGGGCGTGGTCGAACTGGGGGTCGGCCCGCAGGTGGTAGCCCGGCACGTAGTCCTGCACCTGGGCGACCATCGCGTGGATCGACTCGAGGATCCGGTCCTGCAGCTCGCCCGGCTCACCGGCCTCACCCGGCACCGCGCAGAACACCGAGTTGCGCATCAACAGCGGGGGCTCGACGGGGTTGAGGATGATGATCGCCTTGCCCCGCTCCGCCCCGCCGACGACCTCGAGCGCGGCCGCGGTGGTCTCGGTGAACTCGTCGATGTTGGCCCGGGTGCCCGGCCCGGCCGACTTGCTCGAGATCGAGGCGACGATCTCGGCATACGGCACCGGCACGACCGAGGAGACGGCCCTGACCATCGGCGTCGTCGCCTGCCCGCCGCACGTGATCATGTTGACGTTCATGGCGTCGAGGTTGAAGTCGAGGTTGACCGGGGGGCACAGGTAGGGGCCGACGGCCGCGGGGGTCAGGTCGACGGCGAGGATGCCGGCCTCGGCGTAGCGCGGGGCGTTCGCCTCGTGCGCCTTGGCCGACGTGCACTCGAAAACGATGTCGGGCAGCTCGTCCTGCGCGAGCAGCCAGTCCACGCCCTCGTGGCTGGCCTCCAGGCCGAGTGACGTGGCCCGGCGCAGGCCGTCGGATGCCGGGTCGACGCCGATCATCCAGCGCGGGTCGAGCACGTCGCTGCGTCGCATGAGCTTGAACATCAGGTCGGTGCCGATGTTGCCGGGCCCGACGATGGCGGCGGTGCCCTTGGTCCTGGTGGGGGTGGACATGGCGCTCCTCAAGCGGTTCGGACGGTTCAGACGAACCGAGCGGTGACGCTGCCGAGTCCGGCGAACGTCGCGGTGAAGGTGTCGCCGGCGGCGACGGGGGCCATCGCGCACACGGCACCGGGGAGGACGACGTGGCCGGCCTCGAGGGTGATGCCGCGGGCGCCGACGGTGTTGGCGAGCCAGACGAGCGAGTTGATCGGGGATCCGAGGACCGCGCCGCCGGCACCGGTGCCGACGACCTCGCCGTTGCGGTGGAACGTCGCGCCGGCCAGTCGCAGGTCGACCGCCCCCACATCGGTCGGCGTCGAGCCGAGCACCACGGCACCCGAGCTCGCGTTGTCGGCGATCGTGTCGAGGAGCCCGATCTTCCAGTCGCGGATCCGGCTGTCGACGATCTCGAGGGCCGGCAGCACGAAGTCGACGGCGCGCAGCGCCTCGTGCACCGTGACCCCGGGGCCCTTGAGGGGCCTGTTGAGCACGAACGCGACCTCGGGCTCGACCCGCGGCTGGAGGAAGGACGCGACCGGGATGGGCATGTGCTCCAGGTGGAAGAAGTCGTCGAGCAGGTGGCCGTAGTCGGGCTCGCTGACCCCGAGCAGGCGCTGCATCGCGGCGCTGGTGAGGCCCACCTTGTGGCCCTGCACCGTGCGGCCACCGGCCACGCGCTCGCGGATCTGGAGCAGCTGGATCGCGTAGGCGTCCTCCAGGGTCATGCCCTCGTGGGTCGCGGTGAGCGGCTCGAGCGGCTCCTTGGAGTCGTAGGCCGCGAGCAGCTCGCCGGCGACGCGGGTCCGGGTCGGGTCGTCCACGAGCCCTCCTTCCGGGATCGGCGCTCACGCGCAGGGGTGACGCGACGGCGTCGCTGTCGACGGTACGGAGCACGGGGGCGCGGGCGCCCGGCACGTTCCGCTCCCGGGAACGTGGGGTCAGGCGGAGTGGGAGCGGGCGATCCGCCGGCTCGCCGCGACCAGCACCGGCACGAGGCGGTCGATGTGCGGCTCGACGGCATCGGTGGGGCCGAAGACCGACACCGCGGCGACGGCCTGGCGGCGCACGATGACGGGCACGGCCACCGACGAGGCCCCGTCGAAGGACTCACTGTGCGACACGGCGTACCCGACCTTGCGCACGTGCTCCAGGCACCGGTCCCAGTCGGCCTCCGTGCGCACGGTCCTGCTGACCCGCGGGGGGAAGCCCGCGCGACGACGCGCCGCGTCGGCCTGGGGGTTCCACGCCGCGACGGCCTTGCCGCTGCTCGTCGTGTGCGCGGGCAGGCGACGGCCGAAGTGGCCGAGGATGCGCACGCCGTCGCTGTTCTCGATGCGCTCGACGAAGATGACGTCGGGGCCGTCGGTGACGGACAGGTTGACGGTGAGCCCGGTGGCCGTGGCCACCTGGCGAAGGAACGGCAGGGCGACGTGGCGCAGCTCGTTGCGGGCCAGCGCCAGCTGACCGAGCTCGTAGACGTGCAGGCCGAGGCGGTACTGCCCCGAGTGGGCGTCCTGCTCCACGAAGCCCCGGCTGGCCAGGGTCTGCAGGAGCCGGTGCGCCGTGGACTTGGCGACCCCGAGGCGGCGGGAGATGTCGGAGACGCCGAGCTCACCGTCGGTGGCGAAGCACTCCATGACGTCGAGCGCGCTGCCGACCGACTTCAGGCCCGAGCCGTGGGGGTCCGTCACCGGTGACCGCTTGGGGGTGGTGGCGCACCACGGGTGCTCCTGCGCGACGATCGACATGTTCTGGCTCCCTTGCCCGGTGGACGATGGGATGACAGTGCGTCCTCGTCGTGGTTCGATCAACGAATGCGTTCCACTGAGCGGAACGGCCCTCCCGCGACCCTTCTCGCCCGGGCCGCCGCGATCGTCGAGGCCTTCGACGAACGAGACCCCGTGCTCCCCCTTGCGGAGCTCGCGCGGCGCACCGACCTGCCCAAGTCGAGCGTGCACCGGATCGTGGCCGAGCTCGTCGCGCTGCGGGTCCTGGAGCGCCAGGAGACCGGGCCGTCGGCGGAGGGCTACCGGCTCGGCATGTGGCTCTTCGAGCGGGGCGAGCTCGTGCCGGCGCACCGCTCGCTGTCCGAGACGGCGCTGCCCGTCATGGAGGACCTGCGCGAGGCGACCCGGCAGCGCATCCACCTCGCCGTGCTCGAGGGGGTCGACGTCGTCTACGTCGAGATC
>DATITJ010000260.1:0-5124 GCA_035467935.1 Ornithinibacter sp. | reverse complement strand
GTCGAGGCCGAAGCCCTGCTCGCGCACGAGCTCCTCGGCGACGGCGTCCACCTTGATCTTGGTGAGCACCTTCTCGTGGCCGACACCACGACGGGGGTCGGAGTTCGTCAGGTCGACGAGCTCGCGCACCGGGTGGGTGCCGTCACCGAGGACGTGCGCGGGCACGCGCTCGGCGATGGCCTGCATCCGCCCGCCCACGATGAGGCAGCGGTAGTCGCGGCCGGTCACCATCGACTCGACGACGACGTGCCCGCGGCGCGACTCGCCCTCGGCGACGACGAACGCCTCGCGCACCTCGGCGTCGCTCCTCAGGTCGAGGCACACCCCGCGGCCGTGGTTGCCGTCGAGCGGCTTGACGACGACGGGGAAGCCGATGCGCCGCGCGGCGGCCACGGCGTCGTCGTCGGAGCGCACCATCTCCTGCTTCGGCACGGGCAGGCCGGCCGAGGCGAGGAGGCGGGTGGTCATGTCCTTGTCGCCGGCGATGTCGACGGCGAGGGCACCCGTCCTGGAGGTCATCGTGGCCCGGATGCGCTGCTGGTGCACGCCCTGCCCGAGCTGCACGAAGCTGCCGCTGTTCAGCCGGATGTAGGGGATGTCGCGGCTCACGGCCTCCTCGAGGATGGCCGCGGTCGACGGGCCGAATGCCGTGCGCTGCGCCCGCGTGAGGAACCGTTCCAGCTCGGTGGCGAAGTCGAGCTCGGGGTCGTCCTGCACGAGGTGGTTGACGAGCCGGACGGCGAGCTGGCCGGCCGCGAGACCGACGCCCTCGTCGCTGTAGCCGTAGATGACGTTGTAGACGCCCGGGCGGCCCCTGACCCCACGGGTCTTGCCCCGCCGCTGGTCCTGGCCGGCCTCCTGCTGCAGCTGGAGGGCCACGTGCTCGGCGACGTGCCCGAGCCACGTGCCGTCCCTCATCCGCTGGATGAAGCCGCCCTTGACGCCCGTGGAGCACGTGTGGTTCTCGAGGCGGGGCAGCATCTCGACGAGGCGGTCCGTGAACCCCGGGATCGTGTCGGTCGGGTAGCCCTCGAGCACCCCCAGGTCGACGACGAGGTGGATGGCGGGGTCGTAGGACCAGATGTTGCCGCCGCGGTACACGCGGGACTCGACGATGCGCAGCTCGGGGGCGGCGGGTCCGGCGGGGGTGGGGCGGTCCATCGGCGCTTCTCCTCGGGTGGGGTGCGGTCGGGACGGGTGCGGGCTGGCTGTGGGGGGGCGGGCGTGGGTCGGGGTGGGGGCCGGCCGGTCAGGCCTTGGCGGCGGCGAGCGAGACGAGGACGTCGGGGTGCTGCTCGACGAAGCGGGTGAGCCGGCGCTCGGTCAGGTCGAACGTGGCCCCCGCCGGGAGGGTGTGCACCGTCGCGCCGGAGACGAGCACCGGGGCGCCCGCCCGGGCGTCGGCCGCGTCGGTACGCGCGGTGCGGCAGTCGACGACGAAGACCGCGCCGGTGCCGCGCACCGTGAACGCGCGGCCGTCCGTGACGATGATGGCGGTGTCCTCGTCGATGCCGACGCCCAGCAGGTGCGGCGACGGGGCGATGACCGACATGAGCCGGCCGTAGCGGGACCGCTGGTCGAAGTGCTGGTCGACGACCACACCACGCAGCAGACCCAGACCGGCGGAGATCTGGCTGGCCCGCTGGCGCGGGGTGACGCCATCGTCACCCATCGAGATCATGTAGTCGGACATGATCGAGGCGCCTGCCGACGTGCCGCCGACGACGCACCCGCGGTCGTGGGCTCGATGGATCGCGTCGCCGAGCGGGGTGCCGGGCAACACCTGGGAGAGGCGCAGCTGGCTGCCGCCGCTGATGAAGATGCCGGTCGCGTCGTCGATGAGCGCGACGGACTCGGGGTCCTCGGCCTGCTCCCGGGCGGCCGGGTTCACGACCTGCACTCCCGGCGCGCCGAGACGCGTGAACACCTCGGTGTAGGAGGCGATGACCTCGTCCTGGAACGACGAGGCCGTCGGCACGAGCACGAGGCGGGACCGCCGCCCTCCCGACAGCTTGAGGAACTGCCGCAGGAGAGAAGCCTTTCCGACCCGGTCCTCGGCCCCTCCGACGATGAAGAGGGTGGGTGTGGTGGTGGGGTAGCGCGGCACTGGGTCAGCCTAGTGGTGGTGCGTCGACCGCGTCGGCGTCCTCGATCTCCTCGCGGGAGATGCCGAGCAGGAAGAGCACCGCATCGAGGTAGGGCACGTTGAGGGCCGTGTCGGCCTGGCGCCGCACGAGCGGCTTGGCGTTGAAGGCCACCCCGAGGCCCGCCACGTCGAGCATGTCGAGGTCGTTGGCCCCGTCGCCGATGGCCACGGTCCGTGACAGCGGCAGCCCTTCCAGCGCCGCGAACTCCTTGAGTGCCGCCGCCTTGCCCGCCCGGTCGACGAGGTCGCCGACGACCCGCCCGGTGAGCAGCCCGTCCGCGACCTCGAGCCGGTTGGCGCGCACGTGGTCGACCCCGAGCTCCACGGCGAGCGGCTCCACCACCTCGACGAAGCCGCCGGAGACCAGGGCGACGGTGAAACCCAGGCGCTTGAGCGTGCGCACCAGGGTGCGGGCGCCCGGGGTGAGGCGCACGGCATCGCGCACCTCCTCCAGCACCGACACGGGCAGCCCGGCGAGGGTCGCGACCCGGGCGTGCAGGCTCTGGGCGAAGTCGAGCTCGCCGCTCATGGCCCGCTCCGTGACCGCTGCGACCTCGGCGCCCCGGCCCGCGTGCCCGGCGAGCAGCTCGATGACCTCGTCCTGGATGAGCGTGGAGTCGACGTCCATGACGACGAGCCGGCCGCCATGACGGGCCAGCCCCGCGGGGGCCACGGCGATGTCGGCGCCCACGTGGTGCGAGACCAGCGCGAGGTCGTGGCGCAGGTCCGCGACGTCGGCCCCGGAGACGTCCATCTCGACCGTCGTCACCGGGTAGCGCGAGAGGCGCCGGATGCGGTCGATGTTGGCGCCGTGGTCGGCGATCGCGGCCGCGACGGCGGCCACGTGATGGGTCTCGAGGGGGGCGCCCATGACGACGACCGCGGCCCGCCCGGTGCGCCGCGGGGCGTTGTCCCCCCGGCCGGCCTCGAGGTCGACCCGCATCCCGAGCCGGGAGCCGGCGCGGGTCAGCCGGTCGACGAGCACGTTCTCGTCGCGACCGGGGGAGAGCAGCACCGACAGCGCCAGGTGACCACGCACGACGACCTGCTCCAGGTCGAGCACGTCGGCGCCGACGGTCGAGGCCGCCTCGAACAGCGCCTTGGTCACCCCCGGCCGGTCGGGGCCGTTGAGGGTGACGAGGAGGGTTCGCGCGTCCGGGTCGGGCAGGGGAGCGGAGGGAGGCTCGATCGGGGCGGTGGGCACCCGTGCAGGCTATCGAGCGCGGGCGTCCCGCCAGGCGACGAGGTCACGCACCGGACCGAGGTCGTAGTCCGGGCCGCTGAGGCCGACCGTGAACAGCCGGGTGCCGACGTCGTACAGCGCCTCGGCACCGGCGGCGTAGTCGGCGACGTCCTCGGGCAGGCGGCCCGGTGTGGGGGAGACCCCCGCCGAGCGCTCGATCTCCGCGGGGTCGCGGCCGACCCTCACGCACCACTCGTCGAGGACCGCGTGCTTGTGGGCGATCGCCTCGGGGGCGCCGAAGCCGTGCCAGATGTCCGCCTGCTCGGCGACGATGCGCAGGGTCTTGCGCTCACCCCCGCCGCCGATGAGCACGGGGATGTCACGGGTCGGCGGCGGGTTGAGCCGGCTCCACCGCTCCTTGATGACCGGCAGGTCGCGGTCGAGGGCGTCGAGCCGGCCTCCCGCCGTGCCGAACTCGTAGCCGTACTCGTCGTAGTCGCGCGCGAACCAGCCGGAGCCGATCCCCAGGATCAGCCGGCCCTCGCTGATGTGGTCGACGGTGCGGGCCATGTCGGCCAGCAGCTGCGGGTTCCGGTAGCTGTTGCAGGTGACGAGCGCGCCGATCTCGACCCGCTCGGTGGCCTCGGCCCACGCCGCCAGCGTCGTCCAGCACTCGAAGTGCGCGCCGTCGGGCGGGCCGTTCAACGGGAAGAAGTGGTCCCACGTGAAGATGACGTCGACCCCGATCTCCTCGAGGTCGGCGCAGGCGCGGCGGATGTCCGCGTAGGACGCGTGCTGCGGCTGCACCTGGGCCGCGACCCGGACGGGCCCGACGGGTCGGTCGGGTCGGTCGGCGTCGGTCCCCGTCACGGCTCGACCAGCTGGCCCTTGCCGACGACCGTGATCCCGGACTCGGTGACCGAGAAGCCGCGCTCGAGGTCGCGCTCCTTGTCGAACCCGATCGAGGTGCCGTCGGGGATGATGACGTTCTTGTCGATGACGGCCCTCTGGATGCGGCAGTGGCGGCCGATCTGCACGCCGTCGAGGATGACGCTGCTGTCGACCTCGGTGTAGCTGTGCACCTTGACGTCGGGGGAGACGACCGAGCCGCTGACCCGGGCCCCGGAGATGACCACGCCGGGGGAGACCGCGGAGTTGAGTGCCTCGCCGAACCGGCCGTGGTGGCCGTGGACGAACTTCGCCGGCGGGTAGGGGCCGTGCGAGGTGTAGATCGGCCAGTCGTAGTTGTAGAGGTTGAAGATGGGGTGGATCGACACGAGGTCCATGTGCGCGTCGTAGTACGAGTCCATCGTGCCGACGTCGCGCCAGTAGCCCCTGTCGCGCTCGGTGCCACCCGGGATGACGTTCTTCTTGAAGTCGTAGGTGTAGGCGGTGCCGTTCTCCACCATGGCCGGCACGATGTCACCCCCCATGTCGTGGTTGGAGCCCTCGAGGGTGGCGTCGGCCGTCACGGCGTCGATGAGCGTCTGCGCGTCGAAGACGTAGTTGCCCATGCTCGCGAGGATCTCGTCGGGGGAGTCCGGCAGCCCCGCGGGGTCGGTCGGCTTCTCGCGGAACGCCGTGATCCGGGTGTGGTCGTCGGTGGCGACCTCGATGACCCCGAACTGGTCGGACATGTCGATCGGCTGGCGGATCGCGGCGACGGTGACGCCCGCGCTGGACTCGACGTGCTGCTCGACCATCTGCGAGAAGTCCATCCGGTACACGTGGTCGGCGCCCACGACGACGACGATGTCGGGCTTCTCGTCCTCGATGGTGTTCAGGCTCTGGAAGA
>DATITJ010000259.1:0-4659 GCA_035467935.1 Ornithinibacter sp. | reverse complement strand
GCCGACTACGGCCTGCGCGGCGTCCGTGAGTCCGTGCGGATCGCCGAGGACAGCCCCGTGGCGGTGGTCGGCGTCGGCCGCACCGGCCGGGAGGCCTTCACGCCGCACCGGGTCACGATCCGCGGCACCGACCTCGCCGTGCACGCGGCCGACGCCTCGGCGCGCGAGAGCGCCGAGCCCACCTGGGCCGTGGGGCCCGTGTCCGGACCGGGGCTGGCCTCGGCCCGCAGCCCGCTGGCCCCGCAGCTCGTGGACGCGGTGCGCGCCTCGGCCCGCACCGACGACGTGGTGGTGGTCTACCTGCACTGGGGGGCGGAGTTCGGCACCTGTCCGACCGTCGACCAGCGTGAGCTGGCCAGCACCCTGGCGGAGGCCGGCGCCGACGTCGTCGTCGGCACGCACGCCCACGTGCTGCTCGGCGCCGGGATGCTGGGGAGCACCTACGTCAGCTACGGCCTGGGCAACTTCTTCTGGTACCACGGCCGCCAGTCCGAGTCCGGCGTCCTGCGCGTCACCGTGCGCGACGGCCGGGTCGTCGGTGACGACTGGCGTCCCGGCACCATCCCGCCCGAGGGCGGCGGGCCCGCGCCGCTCCTCGGCGGCGCTGCCGACGCGGCGGTGCGCGACTGGCGCGGGCTGCGCGGCTGCACCGACCTCGCGCCGCCTCCCCCGCCGACGGCGCAGCAGGGCACGGGCGGCACGGGCGGCACGGAGCGCCCGGACGACCTGCCCGCCTTCGCCTCCCGTGTCCGGCGCATCGGCCCGGCCCTCGGGGCGCGGATGACCAGCAGCCACGACCCGACGACCTGCCCCGTCCCGTTGCGCGACCTGCGGCTGCTCGAGCTGTCGTACGTCGGGTTCGACGGCCGCGCGCGCCCGGGCGTGATGGTGGTCCACGCCGACGTGGCCCGCGACGTGGTGGGTGTCTTCGCCGAGCTCTACCGCGCCCGCTTCCCGATCCAGCGGATGCGCCTGGTCGACACCTACGGCGGCGACGACGACCGGTCCATGGCCGCCAACAACACCTCGGGCTACAACTGCCGCACGGTCGCCGGCCGGAGCACCTTCTCCGACCACGCCTACGGGCGGGCGATCGACATCAACCCCGTGCAGAACCCCTACGTCATCGGCGACACGCTGCTGCCGCCGTCCGGGCGCCGCTTCGTCGACGTCGACCGCGGCCCGCGGTCCCGCCCCGGTCCCGGCGTCATCGTCCGCGGCGACGTGGTCACCCGGGCCTTCACCCGTCTCGGCTGGACCTGGGGCGGCACGTGGGCCGACCCCGACTACCAGCACTTCAGCACCGACTGACCGCGTGGCAGGGTGAAGGACATGAGCACCCCCACTGCTGCCACCTCGTCCCCGCTCGTCGTCGTGACCGGCGCCAACGGCCTCGTCGGCGCCGCCGTCTGCGCCGCGCTGGTCGAGCGCGGCGCCCTCGTGCGCGCCGTCGTACGACGACCCGGCACGGCGCCCGTGCTCCCCGGGGTCGAGGAGCGGGTCGGTGACTTCCCCGACCCGGACTTCGCCGCGGACGTCGTCACCGGGGCGAGCGCCGTCGTGACCACCGTGCACCCGATGGGCAGCCCGTTGGAGCACCAGCAGGAGATCGGTGTCGAGGGCACCCCCGTCATCGCGCGGGCGGCCGCGGCGGCCGGGGTCGACCGGCTGGTCCACGTCTCGACCGCGGCGGTCTACGACCGCTCGCCCGGCGCAGGCGACGTCGACGAGTCGGCGGCCCTGGTGGGCGACGACGGCGGCGACTACCCGGTGACCAAGCGCGACACCGACGCCGCGCTGGCGCAGGTCGACGGGATCACCCGCGTCCTGCTGCGCCCGCCGGCGATCCTCGGCGCCGGCGAGTCGTCGGTGTGGAACAGCCTGCGCCCGGCCGCCGTCCGTGACGACGAGCGGGCCCGCCGCACCGTCGGGGAGCAGACCTTCGCGTGGGTCCACGTCGACGACCTCGCCGGCTTCGCCGCCGACGTCGCCACCGGCCGGGTCGCGACCTCGACGGACCCGGACGCCGGACCGGTCGCGGGCGGCTGCACCCCCGTGAACGTCGCCGCCGGCCCGGCCACGAACCGCGACTACCACTCCACCGTCACCACCGCCCTCGGCGTCGATCCCGTCTGGGACGACCGACCCGCGTGGACCGGTCAGGTGGTCGCGACGCGAGCCCACGCCTGGGGCTGGACGCCGCAGGTCGGCCTCGACCAGGCACTCGCCGAGATCGCCTCGGGCCTGCGGGAGGAATGACGGCGGGCAGCGTGTCGTTGAGGTTTCAACCACGGGCCGAGCGGGCCCGGCCGGTCCCACCGCGAGAGGCACTCCCATGCACGTAGGCGTCGACAGCTTCGTCTCGACCGTCACCGACCCGACCACCGGACACGTGATCGGCCCGGCCGAGCGGATGGAGCACCTGCTCGAGGAGATCGCCCTCGCCGACCGGGTCGGGCTCTACTCCTTCGGCATCGGTGAGCACCACCGCAGCGAGTACTACGACTCCGCTCCGCCCGTCATCCTCGCGGCCGCCGCCGCCCGCACCGAGCGGATCCGCCTGGGCAGTGCCGTCACGGTGCTCAGCGCGGCCGACCCGGTGCGCGTGTTCCAGCAGTTCGCCACCCTCGACCTGATCTCGAAGGGCCGCATCGACCTGGTCGTGGGCCGCGGCTCCTTCACCGAGGCGTTCCCGCTCTTCGGGCTGGACCTCGCCGACTACGACTCGCTCTTCAGCGAGAAGCTCGAGCTGCTGCTGAGGATCCGCGACGAGCCCGAGGTGACCTGGTCGGGCCGGCACCGGCCGCCGATGGTCCGCCAGAGCGTCTACCCGCGACCGCTCCAGGACCCGCTCCCGATCTGGGTCGGCGTCGGCGGCACGCCCGAGTCGTTCGTCCGCGCCGGGCTGCTGGGGCTGCCGTTGATGATCGCGATCATCGGCGGCGAGCCGCGCCAGTTCGCACCGCTCGTCGACCTCTACCGCCGGGCCGGTGCCGAGGCCGGCCACGCCCCGGAGAAGCTCCAGGTGGGGCTGCACGTCTTCGGCTTCGTCGCCGGGTCCACGCAGGCCGCGGCCGACACGATCTACCCCGGCTGGGAGGAGATGTTCACCAAGGTCTCCCGCGAGCGCGGCTTCCCGCCCCCGACCCGGGCCCGCTTCGACGCGACCGCCGGGGAGAACGGCGCCTTCTTCATGGGCGACCCGCAGACCGTCGCCGACAAGATCCGCCGTGTCTCCGAGCAGCTCGGTGGCGTCGACCGGCTCTCGCTGCAGATGACCAACCCGCGCCTGGCGCACGCCGACCTGCTGCGCGGCATCGAGCTCCTCGGGACCGAGGTCGCCCCGTTGGTCGCCTCCGTCTAGAGCCGGGCCCGCGACTGCAGGGCGACCAGCCCCGCGCACGCGACGGCGAGCACCGCCAGCAGCGCGGCCACGTCGACGTACGCCGAGAGGGACGCGAGCAGCAGCGGCATCGCGAAGCCGAGGTAGGCGAAGCCGTAGTAGGCGGCCGCCACCGTGCCGAGGCGCCCGTCCGCAGCGACCAGCGGCAGACGTGACAACCCGCTCGCCAGCGCCAGTCCGCCACCGGCACCGAGGAGGCACGCGGCAGGCACGGCCAGCAGCAGGAGCGACGGTACGGCGGCCGCGAGCGCCGTCGCGGCGTACCCCACGGCGCCGCAGGCCGCGGCGACCGGAGCGGTCCGGACGCCGAGGCGGCCCTGCAGCGGCGCGGCCAACGCGCCCATGCCGAGGGTCATCCCGGCGAGGAGGCCGGTGAGCGCCACGGGCGCGACGGGGAAGCCGATCAGCACCGGGATGCCGCCGACCGCGCTCGCGGGGAAGGCGTAGACGCACACGGCCAGCGGGGCGACGACCAGCACGGCCGTGCGCACCGTGCCGGGTCGCAGCGGGGCCGTCCGGACGGCCGGTGGGAGGCCGCGACGCGAAGGCAGCGTCTCGTCGACGCTCCATGCCACGACCACGGTCATCAGCAGGAACGTCGCGTGCAGCAGGTAGGGCAGCACCAGGGGCCACGGCCCCCACTCGCCGATCAGCCCGGCGACGACCGGCCCGATCGCGAAGCCACCGGTCATCGTCACCGCCGCGGTGCGGGCGCCGGAGAGCCGGTGCTCGCGCAGCGCCGTCTCGACCAGCCAGGCGCTGCCGATGCTGAAGACGGCACCCGCACCGGCGCCCTGCAGGAAGCGGACCAGGAAGAGCAACGGCTCGCTCTGCGTCGCCGTGACGAAGAGCAGGGAGGCCACGGCCGACAGCACCGCCGCCGGCAGCACCACGCGACGCCGGCCCCAGCGGTCGGCGGCAGGGCCGGCCAGCACCAGCGCCGGCACCAGGCCCAACGCGTAGACCCCGAACAACGCCGTCAGCGACGTCGACGACATGTCCAGCTCGTCGCGGTAGATCAGCAGCAGCGGCGTGGGGATGTTGGTCCCCGCGGCGACTCCGAGGAGCAGGACCCCGAGGCGACGGTCCTGGGTCAGCGGCACCGGCGCAGCCTAGGCCGTGTCGCGTCGAGGGTCGGGGAAGCCGTCCACAGATCCTCCTCGCCCTCTTCCCTGCGGGGCCGATTCGCATTATAATCATACGTATGTTCGACCTCGGGATCGCAGACCTCGCCCAGGTGGCCACCGCCCTGGCCG
>DATITJ010000258.1:0-1684 GCA_035467935.1 Ornithinibacter sp. | reverse complement strand
AGGGTCTTGCCCTCACCGGTGCGCATCTCGGCGACGTTGCCCAGGTGGAGGGCGGCCCCACCCATGATCTGCACGTCGAAGTGGCGCTTGCCGATGGTGCGCTTGCTGGCCTCGCGGACCGCGGCGAACGCCTCGGGGAGGATGTCGTCGAGGGTCTCGCCGGCGGCGAGGCGCGCCTTGAACGTGTCGGTCTCGGCGCGCAGCTCGGCGTCGGTGAGCTTCTCGAACTCCTCCTCGATCGCGTTGACCTGCGCCGCGATGTTGTCGAGCTTCTTGAGGATGCGCCCCTCACCGGCGCGCAACAGCTTCTCGACGATCTTCACGAGTGGGACTCCCTTGGCGTGGCTGCGTGACGGCATGACGGTCGCTCGACCGGACCTGCCTAGGGTAGTCGAGCCCTGCTCGGCCCACCGACCTGGCGGGGGCACCTGTCCCCGGCAAACGCCGCGCACGGCGGGGTGAGTTCCCACCGGGCCGCCCCGGTGGTTGGCTGGAGGGCATGACCGGGATGCCGTTTCCGGCCTGCGTGCCCGAGCTCACCGATGGCGTCGTGCGGCTGCGGGCCCACCGTGCCGATGACGCCGAGCGGATCGTCGAGCAGTCGACCGACCCCGAGACCCTGCGCTGGACCACCGTGCCGCGCCCCTACGGCCTCGACGACGCCCTCGAATGGTTGGCCCGCATCGAAGGGCAGTGGAACGACGCGGACGGCGAGCGCTTCTGGGCGATCACCGCGGCCGACGACCCCGAGAGTCGCTACCTCGGCACGATCGACATGCGACTGCGAGGCGGCGGGGCCGCGGAGACCGGCTTCGGCCTGCACCCAGAGGGGCGCGGCCGGGGGTTCATGGCCGGCGCCCTGCGACTCGCGGCGCGATGGTGGTTCGGCGAGGGCGGGGTGCGGGTGCACTGGTCCGCGGCGCGCGGCAACTTCGACTCGTGGCGGGTCGCGTGGTCGTGTGGCTTCACCCACCACGGCACGCTCCCCCAGTCCCTGCCCGACCCCGACGGCGGCCCGGCCGTCGACGTGTGGCGCGCCAGCCTCGGCGCCGACGACGTCATGGAGGCGCACACCCCTTGGGCGGACCCGTCGATGCTCACCTCCGACGAGGCCGACGGCATTCTGCTGCGCCCCTGGCGCGACGAGGACGTCGCGCACCTCGAGGAGCGCGACCAGCCCGACCACCACATGCCGTCGCGCGGCGTGCTCGACGCCGACACCTTCCCCGCGTGGCTGCTCATGCGCCGGGAGCGGATGTCGCTCGGCACGGCGCTCAGCTGGTGCGTCGCCGACGCCACGACGGATGCCGCGCTGGGTGAGGTGGTCGTGTTCGTCACCGAGGGCACCCTCGACGACGACACCGCCGAGCTCGGCTACCCGGTGGTCCCGAGCGCTCGGGGCCGTGGGGTCGCAACCGCGGCGGCGCGGGCGCTGGTCGAGCACGCGTTCGCGCCGCGCCCCGACGGCGGGCTCGGGATGCGGCGGCTCCTCGCGCAGACCGCGGACGACAATGTCGCGAGCACCATCGTGCTCGACCGGCTCGGGTTCACGATCTGGGGCCGGGAGACGGCCGCCGACGTGCTGCCCGACGGGCGCGCGGTCGACGCCCTGCACTGGGAACTGCTGCGCCCCTGACAACGCCACACCCGGCGTCCCTGCAGTGACCTATTGGTCGATCTTGGT
>DATITJ010000257.1:0-1715 GCA_035467935.1 Ornithinibacter sp. | reverse complement strand
CGACGTGGGCGGCCGCAGCGCCGGCGAGGGTCGCGAGGGCGACACCGGGGTGGTCGGCGTGCCACGCGGCGAACGGGGCGCCCCTCGCCCGCGCCTGACGCCGCTCGCCCGCGGGTCCGACCGTGGCAGGCTGGCGCCGTGACCACCGTGGCGCTCGTCCTCGCCGCCGGGGCCGGCCGCCGGATGGGCGGCCCCAAGGCCCTCGTGCGGCCGGCCGGCGACGGCCCCACGCTCGTCGAGACCGCGGTCGAGCGGGTGCGAGCCGCCGGGTGCGACCGCGTCGTCGTCGTCGTCGGGGCCTTAGCCGCGCAGGCGGCGGATGCCGTGTCGGCGACCGGTGCCGAGGTGGTCACCGCCACCGACTGGGCCGAGGGGATGGGCGCCTCGCTGCGCGCCGGCCTGACCCACCTCGAGGACGCCCCGGACGACCTCGTCCTCGTCACGCTCGTCGACCTCCCGGACGTCACGGCGGAGGTGATGGCGAGGGTCCTGGCCGACGCGGTGGGTGACGGACGCGCGGCCCTGGCGCGGGCGGCATACGACGGTGTGCCCGGCCACCCGGTCGTCCTCGGCCGCGACCACTGGGACGCGGTGCGCGACGCCGCCCGTGGCGACCGGGGTGCGCGAGACCACCTCCGGGTGACACCCCACCGGCTCGTCGAGTGCGGCGACCTCGCGACCGGTCGGGACGTCGACACCGCCGAGGACCTGCACCGGGGATGATGGGCTCGTGAGCTCACCCGAGGACCGCTGGCCCCACACCGTCTACGACCACGGCACCGACCCCGACCCGCGCTTCTCCCTCGCCAACGAGCGCACCTTCCTCGCCTGGGTCCGCACCGGCCTGGCCCTCGTGGCTGGCGCCGCGGCGGTCGACGCGCTGCCGCTGGGCATGTCCGAGTGGCTGCAGACCACCCTCGCGGCCGTGCTGGCCCTGGCTGCTCTGCTCACGGCGCTCGCCGCGTGGCGCGGCTGGGCCCGCACCGAGCGCGCGATGCGGGAGGGTTCGCCGCTGCCGGCCAACCCCGCGATGGTCGTCGTGCTCGGGGCCGTCGCGGTCGCCGCGCTCGTCATCGGCCTCGCGAGCCTCCTCGATGCGTGAGCCGAACGGCGCGCCCCTCGCGGCCCCCGACCCGGCGCAGCAGGAGCGGACGGCCCTGGCGTGGCGACGCAGCGGCCTCGCCCTGCTCGTCGGGTCGCTGACCGTCGGGCGGATCACGATCGACTCCCTCGGACCCGTCGTCGTCGTGCCGACCGTGCTCGGTGCGGCCCTGGCGACGTGGGTGCTGGCGGTGGCCCTGCGCGAACGTCGCCTGGCCCGGGCCCACCCCGGGGAACCGACGTTCTCCGTGCTCGCCGACGGGCGTCTCCCCGCCCTCGTCGCCCTGCTCGTCGGGGCCCTCGCGCTCGGCGAGCTGCTCGCGGCGCTCACCGCTCTCGTGTGACCGTCCGCTTCCGGTTCGGCGCCGCGTCGGGGATGCTGACGCCATGGACCCGCGGACGACGTTCGGATCGGCGCACGACCTCACCAGCGCCCTGGGGGAGACCGGCTACCTCGCCGACGACGCCCTGGCCACGGTGACCTGGCTGGCGCTGCGCCTCGGCCGGCCGCTGCTCATGGAGGGCGAGCCGGGCACCGGCAAGACCGCCCTCGCCGAGGCCCTCGCCGAGACGATGGAGATCCCCCTCATCCGGCTCCAGTGCTACGAGGGCAT
>DATITJ010000256.1:0-2410 GCA_035467935.1 Ornithinibacter sp. | reverse complement strand
AGGCGGGCGATGCGCTCGGCCATCGGCGGGTGCGTGGCCAGGAAGCGCGAGACGTCCTGGGCCCGGAACGGGTTGGCGATCATCATGTGGCTCGCGTTGACGACCTGCTGGGTCGGCGCGAGCGGGGCGCGGGCCACGCCGAGCTCGAGCTTGCGCAGGGCCGAGGCCAGGGCCAGGGGGTCGCCGGTGAGGCGCGCGCCGTCCTCGTCGGCGTCGTACTCCCGGGTACGCGAGATGGCGAGCTGCACGACCATCGCCGCGAAGGGCGCGAGGATCGCGAGCGCGAGACCGGCGACCGGGTTGCGGTTGTCGTCGCTGGAGCCGCCCCCGCCGAAGATCATCCCGAAGGACAGGAACTGCCCGATCGTCGAGATGACACCCGCGATGGCCGCGGCGACCGAGCTCGTGAGGATGTCGCGGTTGTAGACGTGCATGAGCTCGTGACCGAGCACCCCGCGCAGCTCGCGCTCGTCGAGCAGCCCGAGGATGCCCTGGGTGGCGCAGACGGCAGCATTCTCGGGGTTGCGCCCGGTGGCGAAGGCGTTCGGGGCCTGGGTCGGGGAGATGTAGAGGCGCGGCATCGGCTTGCCCGCGGCGGTCGAGAGCTCGCGCACGATGCGGTACATGACCGGAGCCTCGGCCTCGCTCACCGGGTAGGCGTGCATCGCCCTGATCGCCAGCTTGTCGGAGTTCCAGTAGCCGTAGATCGTCGTGGCCACACCGATGAGGGCGAAGACGAGGAGGAAGGTGCTGTTGCCGAAGTACTGCGCGACCATCCAGCCGATCGCGAGCAGGAGGGCCCACATGCCACCGAAGAGCGCGGCGGTCTTCAGGCCGTTGAAGTGGTGGTGCATGTCTCCTCCAACGACGACAGGGGTGGCGTTCGTTCCGGTCAGGACAGCAGGTCCAGCAGCAGCGACGGCAGCGCGCTGAGCAGCACGAGCGCGACGGTGCCGGCCACGAGCACGACCCGGGCGGCCCGGTGGGACGGCGGAGCGGATGCCGTGCCCACGGCATCCGCGAGGGCCTCGTCGTCGGGCTCCGGCGCAGCCGCCGGCTCGGCCAGCAACAGCGCGAACCACCGCAGGTAGACGGCGATGCCGAGCACGACGGCTGCCACCGCGACGAGCACGAGCGGCCAGAGGCCGGCGTCAACGGCCGGGCGCAGGGCCACGACCTTCGCGACGAGGCCGATGATGCCCGGCGGGAGACCCGCGAGCACGAGCAGGGCGAGGGCGAGCGCCCCGCCCGTGACCGGGTCGCGACGCAGGAGCCCGCGGAAGCGGGCGAGGGGCCCGGCGCCGACGACCGCGACCGCCGCGAACGCGACGACCGTCGCCGTGGCGTAGACGAGGACGTACGCCGCGGCCGCCCTGGCGCCCGGGGCGCTGAGGGCGGCGACGGGCAGGACCACCCAGCCGGCCTGGGCCACGGTCGACCACGCGAGCAGGCGGGTCGCGTCGTCCTGGCGCAGGGCGATGACGTTGCCGAGGAGCATGGATGCCGCGGCCAGCACCCCGACGGCGACGGTCACCGGCGTGGCGTCGACGGCCGAGCCGACGAGTGCCTGGACGACGACGAGCAGCGCGGCGAGCGCGGACACCTTCGAGGCGGCGGCGAGCGCGACGGCGGTGCCGAGGTCGGCCGTGGAATAGGCCTGCGGGGTCCAGGCATGGAACGGCACGAGCGAGAGCTTGAAGCCCAGCCCGGCGAGCAGCACGGTGACACCGAGCACGAGCACCGCCCGGCGCTGCGGGTCGGCCCACGCAGTCGCCACGGTGTCGCCGGCGAACGACGCGTCGCCGGTGGCCGTGAGCCACAGCGCGGAGCCGAGGACGAGCAGGGCGAACGACGTCAACGAGGTGACGAGCAGGGTGAGGGCGCCGTGGGCCGCGGTCCGTGTGCCGCGCATCGCGACGAGCGCGACGACGGGCACGGTCGCGAGCTCGAGGGTGACGAGCCAGGTGCCGAGGTCGCGCGAGGCGGCCACGCCGGCCCCCCCTGCGGCGGCCGTGAGGAGCAGCGCCGTGGTGACGGTGGTGTCGCGCGGTCCGCCGCCGTCGTGCAGGAGCGCGACGGCGGCGGCGGTCGCGAGGAGGATGCCGGCCTGCAGCGCACCCGTGGTGGGCCCGGCGGTCCACAGGCAGGCGCCGTCGGGGGCGGGCAGGCACAGGGTGCGCAGCGGTGACTCATCGGCGCCGAGCGCCCCCCCGAGGGCCGCACCGGCCGCGACGACGAGGACGACGACGCCGAGCAGTGGCGCCCAGGCGCGGCGTCCGGGCACGACGGCGTCGGCGACGAGCACGAGGACGGCGCCCAGCGCCGGCAGGAGCGCGGGGGCGAGCGTCACCGCGTCGACGGTCACGAGGTCGGCCGCAGGGGTCACGGTCCACCCCCGATCGCGGCGACG
>DATITJ010000255.1:0-7071 GCA_035467935.1 Ornithinibacter sp. | reverse complement strand
TCACCGGGGACCTTCGGCACTCCTGTTCAGCGTCGATGATCATCACTACGCTGGGCGCCGACCGCTCTCGCGTCCGGTCCCACACCCAGGAGAACCGATGGCTGGCAACTCCCCCGACAAGCCTTCGTCCGAGGAGCAGCCCACCACGGGCCGACCGGCCATGCCGGCCCCCACGACCTCGGTCGAGGAGCCCTCGTCCCTCCCGCCCGTGCCGGTGCTCTCCCCACTGCTCGCACGCCGTCTGGGTGCCCGCGTCCTCGACCCCGACACCGCCGTCCTGGCGCCGGGTCAGCCGACTCCGCTCCCGACCGTCTACGTCGCCGACACGCTTCTCGTGCGCGACGTGACCGGCGCAGACAGCGACGACGAGACGCACCCCGGTCGCGTGAGCCAGCTCAGGGACTACGCGAGCAGCCTCCCCGAGCCGCTGGCGGTCGAGGTCGTCGGCGATCCCGTGACCATCCCGGGCCGTGGCTGCGAGACCGACTCCCTCGGCGCGAACGCGCAGGTCACCGTGACTCGCATCCGGCTCGGCCGTGACCGCGAGCGGGCCGGCAAGGCGCCCGACGCCTGGCGCTTCCTCCAGAACGCCCTCACCGAGCCCTCCGACCGCGCGGCGATGCTCTACGACAAGCTCGGCCTCGGGCGCCTGCCCGACCCGCCCGAGGACGGGGAGCCCGACGACGCCGAGCGGCGCCGGCGCGAGCGGCGCGACCGCCGTGGCCGCAGCATGGCCGGCGGGGTCACCGTCGAGCACGTGCTCACCGCCGGTGGCGGCGTCTGGGGCGGCGGTGGCGGCGTCTGGGGCGGCGGCGGTGGCGTCTGGGGCGGCGGCGGCGGCGTCTGGGGCGGCGGCGGTGGCGTCTGGGGCGGCGGCGGCCTGCTCGCCGAGTACGGAACCCCGGGCATCGGGGGCCGCACCCCCGTCGTCTGGTCGGCGCCCGACCCGCGCACCACCGCGACTCCCTCGGCCGGCGCACCCGTCGTCGCCGTGCTCGACACCGGCCTGGGCCGGCACGAGTGGTTCCCCGAGGAGCTCGAGGACGCCAGTGCCGAGACCTGCACCGACCCCTGCCCCGGCGCGCACCGCAGGGTGACGCACGGCGGCGCACCGATCGGGGTGTGGAAGGAGCCCTCACGCGACCCCGAGAACACCGGGGTGGTCTTCGACGACGTCAACGGGCTGATCGACGTCCTGTGCGGCCATGGCACCTTCATCGCCGGGGTGGTCCGCCAGCGCTGCCCGCAGGCCGTCATCCTCTCGGTGCCCGTGATGGCCTCCGACGGCGCGGCCCTCGAGGACGATGTCGTCGCCGCGCTGAGCCTGCTCCTCGAGCGCCACCGCGCTGCCAAGGCCGCACCGGGCACCGTCACGCACGGGATCCTCGACGTCGTCAACCTCTCGCTCGGCTACTACCACGAGACCCCGGAGGACGCCGACGACACCGCGCTGCACGACCTCCTCCGGGAGTTCGCCGACGAGGGTGTCGTGGTCGTCGCGTGCTCCGGCAACGACGCCACCCGGGCCCGCTTCTTCCCGGCGGCCTTCGCCGCCCCGGGCGAGGACGGGATCGTCGGTGTCGGCGCCACCAACCCCGACGACCGCAGCGTCGCCCTCTTCTCCAACGTCGGCGACTGGGTCACGGCCCACGCCCCCGGCGCGGGCATCGTGAGCACCGTGCCGACGACGCTCTCCGGGTCGCTCCGGCCCGGCATCTGGGTCGAGGGGCACGGCCCCGGGCCGCGCGCCGGCGTCGACTTCGACGACTTCCGCTCCGGGTTCGCCGTCTGGAGCGGCACCTCGTTCGCGTCACCATGGATCGCCGGAGACATCGCCGCCGAGATCGTGAGCGGTGGGGCGGCGCCGGCGGCATCCGGGGTCGGCGGCTCGCGCGCCCGCACCGCGGCGAGCACCGTGCTCACGCGGGCACACTCCGTGCGGTTCGGGGCGACGGCGAACGAGGGCGAGGCGCCATGACCGCCGACGACACCGTCCAGACCCTCGCCACCCGCGCGGCCTCCGCCTTCCGCGCCTACCGCGACGGCGACGTCCGCGCGATGGACGAGCTCGTCGACCTCCTCACCCCGGTGCTGTGGCACACGGCCCGCGCCCAGGGCGCCTCGGAGGGGGTGGCCCAGGACGCCGTGCAGACGGGCTGGCTGCGGCTCGTCGAGAGCTGCGACCGCATCAAGGACCCCCAGGCCGTCATGGGCTGGCTCATCGTCACCGTCCGGCGCGAGTGCTGGCGCAGCCACAAGACCGGTTCCCGCGGCGAGGTCGAGCTCGACGAGTCGATGCCCGACGAGCAGCCCGAGCCCGCCGCGCTGGCCGTGCACCGCGAGGACCACCGGGTCCTCTGGGCGCACGTCGAGCGCCTCACACCGCGGTGCCAGGCGCTCCTGCGCGTCATCGCGTTCACCGACCGGCCCGACTACGCGGCCGTGTCCCATGCCCTGAAGATGCCGGTGGGTAGCATCGGCCCGACCCGGGGGCGCTGTCTCGCGAAGCTGCGCGCCGCCCTCGCCGACGACCCCGCATGGGGAGGTGTCCTGTGAACCCCGACCTCGCCGCACAGCCGCTCGACGAGAGCGACGAGCGCATCCTGACGGCCATCGCCGACGTCCTGCGAGCCGCCGACCCCGTGCCGGCCGGCCTCGCCGACGACGTGAAGTTCGCCCTCACCGTGCAGGCCCTGCACGCCGAGGTCGCCGAGCTGCAGCGTGTCGGCGCAGCGAGCGCCCTCGCCCGGTCCGAGTACACCCGCACGCAGACGATGACCTTCAGCGCGGAGACGCTCTCCGTCATGGTCACCCTGTCGCCGATCGACGCCGAGGCGGTGCGGGTCGACGGCTGGGTCACCGGTCACGACTCGCCGGTGGTGGTCGAGATCCGCACCGCGACGAGGACCATCACCGCCGAGATCGACGAGGACGGCCGCTTCACGGTCGACCCCGCGCCCCGTGGCCTGGTGCACTTCGTGTTCCTGCCCGAAGGTGACGTGCGGCCGGTCATCACGCCCACCGTGGAGATCTGAGGTCCGGATCCGCCCGGACCTCCACGACCGCGTCACCCGCCTCGTCGAGGAAGCCGTCCTCGCCAATGCCGCGGGTGCCCCCGCGCGGGCCGAGGCCCTGCTGCGGCGGGCCGTGCGTCGCCTGGACCGGGAGCCCGGCCCCCCCGACGACGCAGTCGTCCTCCGCGCCCGGGTCCACGTGACGCATGCGGTCTCGCGGGTGCAGCGCGGCGACCGCGAGGGGGCCTTCGCCCTCCTCGACGCGGCCGAGGGCCTGCTCGTCGGGGCCCGCCCGAACCAGGTGCGGTCGTTGGCGGTGGTCCAACGGGCCGGGCTCCACGGTCGTGTGGGCGAGTGGGAGCGCACCCGTGAGCTGCTCGAGGGCGTCGCGATCACCGCCGAGGTCGGCCCGCGCACTCGGGTGCTCCTCCACCTCAACCTCGGGCTGACCTACCAGTTCCTCGGCCGCTACCACGACAGCGACGTCCGGCTCCGCCGGGCCCACCAGGATGCCGTGGCCCACGGGTTCACCGACCTCGCGGCCGCTGCGGTGCACAACCGCGGCCGGCTGCAGCTGCTGCTGGGCAACCTCCCCCGGTCCCTCGCCCTCATGGAGCAGGCCCGGGCGCTCGGGGGCGACCTGCTCCCCCCGGGCGCGGTGCTCGACCGGGCCCGGGTGCTGTCCGAGGCGGGCCTGGTCGACCAGGCGATGGAGACCCTCGAGGAGGGCGAGCAGGCGGCGCGCTCGGGCGGTATCGCCCACGACGTCGCCGAGGCCGACCTCGAGCGCGCGCGGCTGGCCCTGCTGCGTCACGAACACCGGGACGCCCGCCGGTTCGCCGCGCGCGCGGAGCGGAGGTTCGCCCGTGGGTCGGAGGCCGCGTGGGCCGTGCGCGCGGCCCTCCTGCGCCTGCAGGCCGAGCTCCTCGTGGGCCGCAACCCGTCCGCGATCGCCACGACCCTGTCGGGCCTCGCCGACGGGCCCGCCCGGGTCAGCGCGGTCGGGGCCGAGGCCGCCGTGCTCGCCGCGGAGGCCAACGCACTCGTCGGCCGCCTCGACGAGGCGCGCCGGCACCTCGCACGCCCCGAGGTGCGCCGGGCGGCATCCTTCCCCCTGCGGCTGCAGCGCACCCTGGCCCTGGCCGAGCTGCACGCGGCCGAGGGACGGCCCGACCTCGTGCGGCGCGAGCTGCGACGTGGGGCGCACCGGCTCGCCGTCGAGCAGGCCCGGTACACCTCCATCGACTCACGGACCGCGGTGGCACTGCACACCCGGCGGCTGCGCGACGCCCACCTCGACCTGTCCCTCGCCACCGGGTCGGCGGCCCGGGTCTTCGACGCCACCGAGTTGTGGCGCGGTGTCTCGCAGCGACTTCCGCCACTCGTCGCATCGCCCGACATCGAGCTCGCCAGGCTCACGGCCGACGCCCGCCGCCTCCACTCGGAGGCCTACGACGCCTCCGACCCCGAGCGGCGCTCGGCCCTCGAGGCCGCGGCCCGCGAGATGGAGCGGGCGGTGGCCCGGCGCGAGTGGGAGCAGTCCGGCAGTGCGTCGGCGTCGGCCGAGGAGCAGCCGGTCACCGGGGCGGCCCTCCGCCCCGTCCTCGAGGAGGCCCGCGCCGGCCTGCTCAGCCTCTTCATCCACCGCGACGTCCTGTGGGCCGTCACGGTCAGCCCGGCCGGGGCCCGGCTCACCCGGCTCCCCGACGGGGTCCGCATCGTGGAAGCCGCCGCCCGGTTGCGGGCCGACCTCGCGACGCGGCGACTGGCCATGGGCACCCCGCTCGAGGAGGTCATCGGGCGCTCGATGCGGCACACGGCCGCGTCGCTCGGTGACGCCCTGGCCCCGGTGCTGCCGCGCGCCCACCGGGTCGTCGTCATCCCGTCGAGCTCGCTGGCGTCGCTGCCCTGGCGCCTCGTCCCCGGCATCCGGGGGCGGGTCGTGACGGTCGCGCCGTCGGCGACGTTCTGGGCCCGCCGGTCCGCGCGCTCCAGCGGCTCCGCGGCGGACCAGCGGGTCGTGGCTCTCGCCGGTCCCGCACTGTCCCGGGCGGCGAGCGAGGTACGCGACGTCGAACGGGTGTGGGGCACGGGCCCGGGGTCCGGGGTCGGCGACGGCGTGGCGACGGGCGAACAGCTGCGGGCCGCCCTGTCGCACGGCACGATCGTCCACGTCGCGGCCCACGGCGTGCACCAGGACGAGAGCCCGCTGTTCTCGTCGGTCGTCATGGGCGACGGGCCGGTCTTCGCCCACGAGTTCCAGCGCAGCGGCATCGGGGCCGAGCACGTCGTGCTGTCGTCGTGCGAGGTGGGCCGCACCCACGTGCGCACCGGCGACGAGGCGCTCGGCCTCACCGCGAGCCTGCTGGCGACCGGCGTCCGGTCGGTCGTCGCCGCTGTCGGGCCGGTCGGGGACGAGGACGCGCATGCCGTGATGGCGGCGTACCACCGGGTCCTCGCGCAGGGCCTCGACGTCGCAGAGGCGCTCGAGCTCGCGAGCGCCGGGGTCGAGGAGGGGCGCCTGTTCTGTGCCTACGGCGCCGACTGGGCACCAGCACCGGTCGGCACGATCGTGGGCGGGCGCCGCCTCCGGTCGGGCGTCAGATGAAGATGGCCGGCTCGGCGAACAGCGCGTCGTAGGGGTCCTGGTCCGGACGCTGCGGGAAGCGCACCGTTGCGGGGATGCCGGTCGCGACCGCTCCGGCGGGCACGGGCTTGACGACGACCGAGTTCGCGCCGATCTGCACGTCGTCGCCGATCTCGATGTCGCCGAGGACGCGGGCCCCGGCGCCGATCGTCACGCGGTCGCCCACGGTCGGATGCCGTTTCATGCCGCGGGCCAGGGAGCGGCCCCCCAGCGTGACCCCGTGGTAGAGCATGACGTCGTCGCCGACGACGGCGGTCGCGCCGACGACGACGCCCATGCCGTGGTCGATGAAGAAGCGGCGGCCGATCTGCGCGCCCGGGTGGATCTCCACCCCCGTGATCGCGCGGGCCACCGTCGAGATGACCCGGGCAACGGGGCGGCCACCCGGCCGCTGCCAGAGCCTGTGGGCGCCGCGGTAGATCCAGATGGCGTGCAGCCCGGGCGAGTTGACGGCGACGTCGGCGCGCGTCTCCGCTGCGGGGTCACGCAGCATCGCGGCGTCGAGGTCCTCGCGGACCATCGCCCGGGCGGCACGGATGAGGCTCATATCAGTCGACGAGACCCTCGAACAGGATCGTCGAGAGGTACCGCTCGCCGAAGCTCGGGATGATGACGACGATGGTCTTTCCGGCGTTCTCCGGACGGGCGGCGACCTGCGCGGCGGCCGCGAGGGCGGCACCCGAGGAGATGCCCACGAGCAGGCCCTCCTCGGTGGCGGCGCGGCGGGCCCACTGCACGGAGGTCTCGGCGTTGACGTCGATGACCTCGTCGTAGACCTCCGTGTCGAGGATCTCGGGCACGAAGTTGGCGCCGATGCCCTGGATCTTGTGCGGGCCGGGTGCCCCGCCGTTGAGGATCGCCGACTCCTCGGGCTCGACGGCGATGATCTGCACGCCGGGCTTGCGGGCCTTGAGCACCTGGCCGACACCGGTGATGGTGCCGCCGGTGCCGATGCCGGCCACGACGATGTCGACCGCGCCATCGGTGTCCTTCCAGATCTCCTCGGCCGTGGTCCGGCGGTGGATCTCGGGGTTGGCCACGTTGGCGAACTGCCGCGCCAGCACGGCACCCTCGCGCTCGGCGACGATCTGCTCGGCGCGAGCGACCGCGCCCTTCATGCCCTCGGAGCCCGGGGTGAGCACGAGCTCGGCGCCGTAGGCGCGCAGCAGCGCGCGGCGCTCCTTGCTCATGGTCTCGGGCATCGCGAGCACGACCGTGTAGCCGCGGGCCGCGCCGACCATCGCCAGCGCGATGCCGGTGTTCCCGGAGGTGGCCTCGACGACCGTGCCGCCCGCACCCAGCTCGCCGGACGCCTCGGCCGCGTCGATGATCGCGACGCCGATGCGGTCCTTGACCGAGCTCGCCGGGTTGTAGAACTCGAGCTTGGCCGCCACGGTGGCGTCCCCGTCG
>DATITJ010000254.1:0-2977 GCA_035467935.1 Ornithinibacter sp. | reverse complement strand
GCCTGGATCTGCTGGGCGCGCCGCCGCTGGGTGAACATGATGTACAGCAGGAGCACGAACGGGAGCAGCAGCACCAACAGGTAGCCGAGGCCCGAGCCGGAGCCGGAGAACATGAGTGAGATCGGTCCTTACGAGTGTGGTCGCCCCGCGCGTGGCAGGCAGTGGTTCGGCCCGGACGCGCCGGGCCGAATGTGCAGTCTAGGCGAGTCCTTCGGAGGGCACCAACGAGGCAGGTCGCCACGGCGTGCCCGACCTCATCCCCCGAACCGCCCGGAGGTGGCGGGCCCCTCGCCCGCGGCGCCGTCCCCGTCGTCGGACCCGCCGGTCAGCGGCAGGGCCTCCTGCAGCGCGGCGTTGCGCGGTGGCGTGATGCCGAGGTGCGCCCAGGCCCGGGGTGCGGCCGCGCGACCGCGTGGGGTGCGGACGATGAAGCCCTCGCGCACGAGGTAGGGCTCGGCGACGGTCTCGACGGTGTCGGCCTCCTCCCCCACGGCGACGGCGAGGGTCGACAGCCCCACCGGGCCGCCGCCGAACCGCCGGCACAGGGCCTCGAGCACGGCCCGGTCGAGCCGGTCGAGGCCGGCCGCGTCGACGTCGAAGAGCGCGAGCGCGGCGTGGGCCGCGGCGAGGTCGACGTGCCCCTCGCCGTGCACCTGCGCCCAGTCGCGCACCCGGCGCAGGAGCCGGTTGGCGATGCGCGGCGTGCCCCGGGAGCGGCCGGCGATCTCGACGATGCCGGGCTCGTCGGCGTCGACGCCGAGCAGGCGTGCCGAGCGGTGCAGGATCGTCACGAGGTCGGCCGCGTCGTAGTAGTCGAGGTGGCCGGTGAACCCGAAGCGGTCACGCAGCGGGGCGGGTAGCAGGCCGGCGCGGGTCGTGGCGCCGACGACCGTGAACGGCGGCAGCTCCAACGGGATGGCCGTGGCACCCGGCCCCTTGCCGACGATGACGTCGACCCGGAAGTCCTCCATCGCGAGGTAGAGCATCTCCTCGGCCGAGCGGCTCATCCGGTGGATCTCGTCGAGGAAGAGCACCTCGCCCTCGTCGAGGGACGACAGCACGGCCGCGAGGTCTCCGGCGTGCTGGATGGCGGGGCCGCTCGTGATCCGCAGCGGCCGCTCCAGCTCGGCGGCGACGATCATCGCCAGGGTGGTCTTCCCCAGGCCGGGCGGGCCGGACAGGAGCACGTGGTCCGGGGTGCTCCCGCGGCGGCGGGCCGCCTCGAGCACGAGGCCGAGCTGGTCGCGCACCCGGGGCTGCCCGGGGAACTCGGAGAGCCGGCGCGGGCGCAGGGCCGCCTCGACGACGCGGTCGTCGTCGGTGGTGGCGGGGTCGACGACGCGGGCCGTCGCGTCGAAGGAGCCGTCGGCCTCGACGATCTCGCTCGCGAAGCCGTGCTCGGCGCGACCGCCGCTCACGGTCGAAGCTCCCGCAGCGCGAGGCGGAGGTAGGCCGCGATGTCGGCGTCGGCGGGCGCGCTCGACGCGACCCGCTCCACGGCATCCGCGGCCTGCTTGGTCGACCAGCCGAGGCCGACGAGGGCCTCGGCGACCTGCCCGCGCCACGGCTCCTGACCGGGCACCACGGTCACGGCGGCGCCCGAGGCCGAGGGGGCGCCGGCGCCGCGCATCGCACCGACCTTGTCGCGCAGCTCGAGCACCAGGCGCTGCGCCGACTTCACGCCGATGCCGGGGATCGTCGTGAGCGACTTGCTGTCGCCGGAGGCCAGCGCGGTGGCGAGCTCGTCGGGACCCATGACGGAGAGCATGGCCAGGGCCAGCCGCGGGCCGACACCCGAGACGGTCTGCACGGTCTCGAACATGTCGCGCTCGGCCGGGGAGGCGAAGCCGAAGAGCGTCAGCGAGTCCTCGCGGACGACGAGGGTGGTGGCGAGCGACGCCTCGCTCCCCCGCCGGCACGTCGACGCCGTGGCCGGGGTGGTGTGCACGAGCATGCCGACCCCGCCGACCTCGACGACGACGTGGTCGAGCCCGACGCGGGCGACGGGGCCGCGCACCGAGGCGATCATCGGCGGGCCTGCGCGGCGAGGGCCTCGAGTCGGGCGGTCTGGGCGCCGCGCCAGGCGTGGCAGATGGCCAGGGCCAGCGCGTCGGCGGCGTCGGCCGGCCTGGGCGCCACCTCGAGGCCGAGGATGCGGGTGACCATCGCGGTGACCTGGGCCTTGTCGGCGCGACCGGAGCCGGTGACCGCGGCCTTGACCTCGGTGGGCGTGTGGAAGACGACGGGGATGCCGCGCTTGGTCGCCGTGAGGAGCGCGACCGCCGTGGCGTGGGCGGTGGTCATGACGGTGGTGATGTTGGTGTCGGCGAAGACGCGCTCGACCGCGACCACCTCGGGCTCGAAGCGCACCAGCCAGGCGTCGATCTCGCGCTCGAGGAAGACGAGCCGCTCCCCCGGGTCCCCGCTGCTGGGAGTGCGCACGACCCCGACGGCGACCATCGCGGCCTTCCCGGGGCGGCCGTCGACGACACCGAGGCCGCAGCGGGTCAGACCGGGGTCGACTCCGAGCACGCGCACGAGCGGGATCCCTCCGTGGCCGGGCAGCCGGCCGGGCCGGATGCGGTTAGACCACCTGTTCGGGACACCACGCTACACAGGACCGGACGAGTCGCCGCGCAGCAACACGCGCAGGATGCCGTCCCGGCTGCGGCTGCCACGGGACGCGGCAGACGGCCGTCCACCTCGTCTTGTATTCATACACGCGTTCGAGTAGGATGAGGTATGTCCAGCAGCCAGCTCCGCGACCGCATCGGCGCGATGCGCGTGCAGGCCCGCGAGGTCGGTGAGCTGCTCGCGGCGCAGGCCGCGTCGATGCCGGCCGATGAGCTGTTCGAGGTCGCCGGGGCGCTGCAGGGCGTGCTCAACGCCACCGAGGGCGCCCAGCTCGTCGCCACCGCGTACGCCGCGGCGCACGAGACCCGGCTGACCGACCGCGGGCCGGTGGAGGTCCACCACG
>DATITJ010000253.1:0-5385 GCA_035467935.1 Ornithinibacter sp. | reverse complement strand
CCGCTGCGCGGTGCGCGTCGAGCTCCTTTCCGGTGAGGAAAACGCGTCGTATGCTGCCGCGCATGCCCTACCCCGTGTTCGACGAGGTGATCCACGAGCCGCACCGGCTGCGCATCTGCGCGCTGCTCGTCCCCTCGGCCGGCACCGACTTCGCGGCCGTCCGCGACCAGATGGGGCTGTCCGACTCGGCGCTGTCCAAGCACCTCAAGGCGCTGACGGCCAAGGGCTACACCCGGCTCGACCGCACGGTGCGCGACAGCCGGCAGGTGACGACGGTCGTCCTCACCCCCGCGGGCCGCGAGGCGCTGTGCGGTCACGTGGCCGAGCTGCAGCGGATGGCGCGCATCGTCGGCACCGACCGCCGCGTCGGCGGCCCCCGCTCCCGCTGACGTCCCCGGAGTGACCTCTCGGTCGATCAGGGGACGGGCCAGCACCCGGTGACGTCCCCGGAGTGACCTACCGGTCGATCGGGGGACGGGCCACGACGAGTGCGGTCGCTATCGCCGCGACCCCCTCGCCGCGGCCGGTGAGGCCCAGCCCGTCGGTGGTCGTGCCGCTCACCGACACGGGCGCGCCGACGGCATCCGCAAGCACGCCCTCGGCCTCGGCGCGGCGGGTGCCGACCTTGGGGCGGTTGCCCACGACCTGCACCGCGACGTTGCCGATCTCGAACCCGGCGGCCCGCACGAGCCGCGCCGCCTCCGCGAGCAGCGTCACCCCGGACGCCCCGGCCAGCTCGGGCCGGTCGGTGCCGAAGTGCGCGCCGAGGTCGCCGATGCCGGCCGCGGAGAGGAGCGCGTCGCACGCGGCGTGGGCGGCGACGTCGGCGTCGGAGTGGCCGTCGAGTCCGCGCTCGCCGGGCCACTGCAGCCCGGCTACCCAGAGCTCGCGGTGGGACCCCTCGGGGGCCATTGCGTGCACGTCGACCCCGACCCCGACCCTCGGCAGCTGCGTCATGCGGGAAGTGTCGCAGCCCGGGTGAGCAGCCGCTCGGCGCGGTCGAGGTCGTCGGGCGTGGTCACCTTGAACGCGAGCGGGTCGCCGTCGACGACGACGACGTGGTGGCCGCAGCGCTCGACGAGGGCAGCGTCGTCGGTTGCCGAGAGGCCACTGCGGTATGCCGTGAGCAGCACCTCGCGCTCGAAGCCCTGGGGTGTCTGCACCGCACGCATCCCGGCGCGGTCGGGCGTGCCGGTGATGCGGCCCGACGCGTCGACGGTCTTGACGGTGTCGACGAGGGGCAGCCCGGGCACCGCGCCGGCGGCCCCGGCGTGCACGGCGGCGACGACCCGTGCGAAGACGTCGAGCGGCGTGAGGCAGCGGGCGGCGTCATGGACGAGGACCACGTCGCACGCGGCGTCGATCGCCGCCAGGCCGGCGGCCACGGAGTCGGTGCGCTCGGCCCCGCCCGGCACGACGACGGCGCCCCGCGGCAGCACGACCGCCTCCCAGAGCGGGTCGGAGGGGTCGTGCGGGTCGGCGTGGCCCTCGGGAGCGACGACGACCAGGGAGCGCAGGTGCGGCAGGCGCGCGACGGTGGCGACGGCATACGCCAGGAGGGGACGGCCGCGCAGCCGCACGAACGCCTTCGGCAGTCCCGCCCCGAGCCGGGTCCCCGACCCCGCGGCGACGACGACGACGCCGACGCTGCTCGGGGCAGCGTCGGCGTCGGTCACGGCAGTGTGGGTGGGCGTGCGCCCGGCGTCAGGACGCGAGAACCTCGTCGAGGATGGTCTCGGCCTTCTCCTCGTCGGTCTTCTCGGCGAGCGCGAGCTCGGACACGAGGATCTGACGAGCCTTGGCGAGCATGCGCTTCTCGCCGGCGGAGAGGCCGCGGTCCTTGTCGCGGCGCCACAGGTCGCGAACGACCTCTGCCACCTTGATGACGTCACCGGAGGCGAGCTTCTCGAGGTTGGCCTTGAAGCGGCGCGACCAGTTGGTCGGCTCCTCGGCGAACGGGGTGCGCAGCACCTCGAACACCTTGTCCAGGCCCTCCTTGGAGACGACGTCCCGCACGCCGACGAGGTCACAGTTCTCGGCTGGGACCTCGATCACGAGGTCGCCTTGGGCGACCTTCAACTTGAGGTAGAGCTTCTCCTCTCCGCGGATCGTACGGGTCTTGATCTCCTCGATGCGCGCAGCCCCGTGGTGGGGGTACACGACCGTTTCGCCGACCTTGAAAACCATGTGTTGTTGGCCCCTTTCGCGACGATCAGAATACCACGCACCGGCGTGTCGCCGAAATGCGGCCCATCGGCGTTTGCGCAGGTCAGGACCCCGAAAGGGGGTACACGTGGGTGGATTCGGGTCTTGACAGAAGCGGGGTCGGCATGCTTCGCGCGCAGCGGGCGCGGGCGGGCGCCGTCCTGGGGACGGGGCGCCGCCACCCGTCGACACCCGGGGGCCACACGTGGATATCCTTGCAGCGTGACGAACCGAGCCACCCCCGCCCTGCGTGCCGCCGCCCTCGTGGGCGCCACCCTCCTCGCGTCGGGGTGTGCGGTGTTCTCCCCCGTGCAGACCGACGTGCCCTATGTCCCGGCCGACGGCGTGGCGCTGTCCACCGCTGACCTCGAGCTGCGCAACCTCGCGGTCGTCTCGACCGAGGCCGGGGCGGATGCCGTGGTCGTCGGCCAGGCCGTCAACGCCGGCACCTCGGCGGTGCAGGTGTCCTTCGGCGTCAGCGGCGGGAGCGCCGGTGCGACCGCCACGGTGCCGGCGACCTCGGGCGCCACGATCTCCGACGAGACGACCCGGGTGACCATCCCCGGGCTGGCCGCCGCGCCCGGTGAGGTCGTCGACCTCGTGGTGACGACGAGCGGGTCCGGGCAGAACGTCGTCACGGTCCCCGTGCTGGCCGCGCGCAACCACCTCGAGGTCTTCGCGACCGCCCCCTGACCTGCAGGGTCGAGGCGGTGCCGGCGCCCCGCTCACACCTCGAACTTGTAGCCCAGCCCCCGCACCGTGAGGATGTGCCGCGGGGCGGCCGGGTCGGACTCGACCTTGGCCCGCAGCCGCTTGATGTGCACGTCGAGCGTCTTGGTGTCGCCGACGTAGTCGCTGCCCCACACCCGGTCGATCAGCTGCATCCGGGTGAGAACCCGCCCCGCGTTGCGCAGGAGCATCTCGAGGAGCTCGAACTCCTTGAGGGGGAAGGACCGCTGCTGGCCGCGCACGGTGACCACGTGCCGCTCGACGTCCATGCGCACCGGCCCCGCCTCGAGTGTCGAGGGCAGCAGCTCCTCGGGCTCGGCGAGCCGGCGCAGGACGGCCTTGATGCGCGCGAGCAGCTCACGGGAGGAGTAGGGCTTGGTGACGTAGTCGTCGGCACCGAGCTCGAGGCCCACGACCTTGTCGATCTCGCTGTCCTTGGCCGTCAGCATGATGACCGGCACGTTGGACCGCTGGCGCAGGGCCTTGCACACATCGACACCGGAGAGCCCCGGAAGCATGAGGTCGAGCAGCACGAGGTCCGCACCCGCGGCATCGAACTCCGTCAGCGCGTCGTTGCCGTTCTCGGCCACCGACACCTCGTAGCCCTCCTTGCTGAGCAGGTAGGACAACGGGTCCGAGAACGAGACCTCGTCCTCGACGATCAGGATGCGCGTCATGCAGTGCTCTCCTCGTGCGTGACCGACCGGGACCGGCCGGGGTCGTCGTCCGCGCGCGGCCGGTCGGCCGCCGCGGGTAGCGTCATCGTGAACGTCGAGCCACGCCCCTCCTGGCTCCAGACACCCACCTCACCCCCGTGGTTGTTGCACACGTGCTTGACGATCGCGAGCCCCAGCCCGGTGCCTCCGGTGGCCCGCGAGCGCGCGGCGTCCACGCGGTAGAAGCGCTCGAAGATGCGCTCGAGGTCGGCGGCCGGGATCCCCACGCCCTGGTCGCTCACGGCGACCTCGACCGTGTCGCCGCAGCGCCGGGCCCCGATACCGACGCGGGTGCCGGACTCGCTGTAGTTCACGGCGTTCGTCACGAGGTTGGCCACCGCGGTGGTGAGCAGCTCGGCGTCCCCGAAGACCCGCAGGTCGGTCTCGGCCATGACGGACAGCTCGATGTCGCGCGCATCGGCGGCCACGCGAACCCGGTCGACCGCCTCGGTGACGACGACGCCGACGTCGACGAGCTGGGGCTCGTGGAGGGTGTCGGCGACCTGGAGCCGGGAGAGGTCGACGATCTCCTGCACGAGCCTGGTCAGGCGGGCGGACTCGACGAGGATGCGCTGGGCGAAGCGCTCGACGGCATCGGGGTCCTCCTTGGCGTCGAGCACCGCCTCCGCGAGCAGCGAGATGCCGCCGACGGGGGTCTTCAGCTCGTGGCTGACGTTGGCCACGAAGTCGCGACGCACCTCCTCCACCCGGCGCGCCTGGGTGTGGTCCTCGGCGAGGATGAGCACGTGGTCGACCGCGAGCGGCGCCACGCGCACGCGCATCACGGCGCTGGCGTCGCTGTTCGGGCCCCGCGAGAGGTCGAGCTCGGCCTCGCGGATCATGCCGTCGCGGCGCACCTGCCGGGCGATGTGGCGCAGCTCGTGGTGCACCAGCTCACCGTGCCGCACCAGGCCGTAGTTCACGGCCGACGCCGACGTGTTGACCACGGCGTCGTTCGCGTCGAGCACGACCGCGATGGAGCGCAGGACCGAGAGCACCTCGCCGACCCCGCGGGGCAGAGGAGGCTCCTCCGGACCGGGTTCCTGACCGCTGCGCTCGGACCACCGGGTCGCGGCGACGGCCACGGCCCCGATGACGAGGCCGGCCGCCCCGCCAAGGGTCGCCGCGAGCGCTGGGTCCACGAGGTCAGGGTACGGCCCGGCAGGTCACCGCCCCCGCCGCCGGCCGGCTGCCGAGCCGGGTCCGACCCAGAAGTTCACCTCGGGTGTCCCTCCGGTTCACCCCCGGGTGCCACAGTTCCGGGGGTGGCGCTGCGCCGTGCCCTCATCGGATCGCGCCCATATCCGACGCACACCCCACACCGGAGGAATTCCTGTGATGCGCAAGGCCTTCCACGAGGAGCTCGACAAGGTCCCCGAGACCCTCGTCGAGATGACCCACCTCGCCGCGTCGGCGATGGGTCGCGCGACGACCGCGCTCCTCGACGCCGACATCCAGCTCGCCGACTCGGTCATCGCCGCCGACGCGGAGATCGACGCCCGCCGCGCCCAGCTCGACCTGCTGTCCTTCGACCTGCTCGCCCTGCAGCAGCCCGTCGCCACCGACCTGCGCGTCATCGTCACGAGCATGCGGATGAGCAGCGACATCGAGCGGATGGGCGACCTCGCGCGCCACGTCGCCAAGGTCGCCCGGCTGCGCTACCCGGCATCCGCGGTGCCGGCCGAGCTGCGCTCGACGATCCTCCAGATGGGTCAGGTCGCGCAGCAGATCGTCG
>DATITJ010000252.1:0-1944 GCA_035467935.1 Ornithinibacter sp. | reverse complement strand
ATACGCGTGCATCTCCGCGAGCGTGACGCGACCGAGGTCGCGCTGCTGCGGGGTGCCCCAGCCGACGGCGGCGTGGTCGACGTCGGTGGCGATGACGAGCACGTCGGCGTCGAGCGTGCCGGCGAGCAGTGCGGCGGTGAGGTCCTTGTCGATGACGGCCTCGACCCCGCGGATGCGACCGTCCGCGTCACGCACGACGGGGATGCCGCCACCGCCGGCGGCGACGACGACGTGGCCCGCCGCGAGCAGCGCCCGCACGGCGGCCACGTCGAGCACCTCGAGCGGCTCGGGGGAGGCGACGACCCGGCGCCAGCCCTTGTCGCCGCGGTCCTCCCACACCTGGCCGTGCTCGATCATCTGCTGCGCCTGGTCGCGCGGCAGGTAGCGGCCGACCGGCTTGCTCGGGTGGGTGAAGCCCTGGTCGTCGCGGTCGACGAGCGTGCGGGTGACCAGGGCGGCGACCGGGCGCGCCGTGCCGGTGGCGGCCAGGGCGCCGTCGAGGGCGTCGAGGATCGTGAAGCCGAGGGTGCCCTGGGTCTGGGCTCCGCACCAGTCGAGCGGCACGGGCGGGACGACGTGCGCCGCCAGCTCGTTCTTGACGAGGATGTTGCCGACCTGGGGGCCGTTTCCGTGGGTGATGACGAGCTCGTGGCCGGCGGCGACGAGCCGGGCCGCGGCCTCCATGGCGACCTCGACCGCGGCGATCTGCGCCGCCGGGGTGGCGCTGCCGTCGGGTGCGATCATGGCGTTGCCGCCGAGGGCGAGCAGGACCCGCATCACGACACCTCCTCCGCTCCGCCCCGGGCGCCGTGCCCGATGCGTCGACCCTAGGAGCAGGCTCCCGCACGGGCGTTGTCAGGACCTGCCCAAGGAGGCGTCCCCGCTTGGCAACTGCACGCCATCCGCGGTCGTGCGGTCGTGCGGTCGTCGGTCGGTCGGACGGCCCGGGTGCGGTCGTCGGTCGTGCGGTCCCGGTGTCCACACGGTGCGTGCGTGTCGCGGGGGCCGGCCGCGTGGTGCGAGGCTTTCGCGCATGACGTCGACGCGCACCACCGACCGCACCTGGCTCGTCGCCCTCGCGGCCTCGCTGTGGGGCCTGTCGGCCCTGTGGCGCGGCCCCCTGGCGCAGGACTACCCGGCGCTGGCCATCGTCTTCTGGGAGCACCTCGTGCTCGTCGTGCTCGTCAGCCCGTGGGTCGTGCCGGCCGTGCGGCGCGTGCTCGCCGCGAGCACGCGCACCAAGGTGAGCGTCCTCGTCATCGGGGCCGGGTCCTCGGCCCTCGCGACGACGCTGTTCACCGCGGCCTTCCGGCTCGGCGACCCGATCACGCCGCAGGTGCTCCAGAAGCTCCAGCCGCTGTTCGCCATCGCGCTCGCGGCCCTCGTGCTGGGCGAGCGGCTGCGGCCGAGCTACGCCCTCTTCGCCGTGCCGGCGGTGGCCGGGGCGTGGCTGCTCGCCTTCGCCGACCCGTGGGGTGTCAGCGTGTCGAGCGCCCAGGCTGCGGCCCTGGCCGTGGGGGCCGCCGCGCTCTGGGCCGCGGGCACCGTGCTCGGGCGCGCGGCCAGCGCCGAGCTGAGGTTCTCCGACCTCACGGCGCTGCGCTTCACCGTCGGGCTCGTGACGCTGCTCGCCATCAGCGCGGTCACCTCGACACCGCTCGCGGTCGGGCTCGACGCGGCGCCGAACATCCTGCTGCTCGTCCTCTTCCCGGGGCTGCTCGCCCTCGTCCTGTACTACACGGCGCTCGGCCGCACCCCGGCGTCGCGGGCGACCCTCGCCGAGCTGGCCTTCCCGCTCACGGCGGCGCTCGTCGGCATCGTCGCCTTCGACGCCACGCTCGAGCCGTCGCAGTGGGTGGGCTTCGCCGTCGTGCTCGCGTCGGTCGTCGGGCTCGCGCTGCACGAGCAGCGCAGCCGTCGCCCGTCCGTGGCGGTGCCCGACGC
>DATITJ010000251.1:0-2748 GCA_035467935.1 Ornithinibacter sp. | reverse complement strand
GTGGAGGGACGGCATCCGGTCAGCAATGGCTTGGTGCTCCACGCGACGAGAGGAGACCACATGGGACTCGCAGACAAGGCTGAGAACATGAAGGACGACCTGATGGGCAAGGGCAAGGAGGGCGCCGGCAAGGCGACCGACAACGAGAGCCTCGAGGCCGAGGGCCGCACCGACCAGTCCAAGGCCGACCTCAAGAAGGCCGGCGAGAAGGTCAAGGACGCCTTCAAGCACTGACCCGCCCAGAACCCACGAGGGCCACGCACCGCACCAGCGGGGTGTGGCCCTCGTCGTGGGCAGCGACGGGGTTCCGTGCGCGCCGCGCGAGCCCCGCGGGGGTGGCTACCAGCTGCCGCCCGACGAGCCGCCGCCACCACCGCCGGAGAAGCCGCCACCGCCGCTGAACCCGCTGGAGCCCGAGGACCCGGGGGTCGAGACGAACGTGCCGGCCGCGACGGTCGAGAAGGAGTCCATGCTCGAGGCGACGTCGGAGAACCCCCCGGTGGACCAGCTGCCGACGTACCAGCTGGGCGCCGCGATGCCGTGCCCCGCGGCGGCGGCCGCCAGCGCGACCTCCTCGAAGACCCGGGCCCAGCGGTCGGCGAGACCGAAGACGATGGCGAAGGGCAGGAAGCGGCTGAAGACGTCCTGCGCCTCCTCCCAGCGGATCTGGTTGGCCTCGGCGGTGGCGATGTAGCGCTCGAAGCCGCGCGACTGGGTCAGCACGGCCGTGCCCTGCGCGGTGCGCGCCGCCATCCGCTTGCCCAGGGCGCGGATGACCAGGCCGGTGACGGCGACGCCCCCCAGGAGCACGATCGTCGGGGAGACCGGCAGGCCGGCATCCCCGAAGAGTGCGGAGAACCCGGCCCCGGCGAAGAAGAAGAGCAGCACCGGGCCGACGGCCAGGGCGGTGCCGAGGCCGACCCAGCCGGAGCGCTGGCGTTCGGGGCTGCGGCGGAACCACCCACGCTGCACGACCTCCTCGTACATGAGGCGCTCGACGGCGTCGAGGGTGGGCTTGAACCTGTTCTTCAGCTGCGAGAGGGCCACCCGGTCGCCGGACGCGAAGACCGAGTCGAGGAGCACCTGCTCGTAGGGCGCGAGGGCGTGGGCGGTCGCCGACGGGGCGGTGCGGGTGAGCACCCAGTCGTCGGCGCGGAAGACTCCCTGGTCGTCGCGGGCGATGCGCAGGTGCCCGCGCACCGCGAGGTCGACCAGCGTCGCGGTGAGGTCGACGAGGTTGACCTCCTCGTCGAGGATCGTGCCGACCATGCCGGGCTGCACGCCGGGCGGCGGGTTGAACTGCACTGCCACGGTGGGGGTGGTCCCGCCGACGACGACCGGCACGTCCTGGCCGAGGCCGGGGGTCAGGCCCGGGGTGAGCCCGGCATACTGCTCGTCGCGCCCGCGCGTCCAGACGAGCAGGCCCATGAGGCCCCCGGCGAGCAGCGGCAGGAGCAGCCCGAGGCCGATGGCGAGCCAGCCGAGCACCCGCGCGGCCGCCGGGCTGACGACTCCCCCGGACTCGGCCTCGGGGTCGCCGTCGCGCAGGTCGGGCGTGAGGTCGCCGAAGGCGTCGCGGGGGTAGGACGTGAGGACGCTCGCGCCCTCCTCGGCCTCGAGGTCGGGCACGACGAATGCCGCCGTGTCGCCGGCGGTGGCCTCACAGGGTGTGGTCGAGCCCAGCTCGCCGTGGAAGCAGGCGGCCCGGGTGGCGGCCACGGGACCGGTGACGGTGGCCGAGACCTGCCGCTGGGGGAAGCCGTTGGAGACGTCGACGACGTCGTAGTAGAACTCCGCGGTGCCGTCGCCGATGTCGTTGACGATGTGGCCGAGGCGGTAGCGCACGACGTAGTCGGCGGTGCCGCTGATGGTCTGCGACGGGCTGCCCACCCGGATCTGGCGGAAGGCGCCGAAGTCGGAGATCGCGATGTCCGTGGGCGCCCCGGACGGGGAGGTGACCGTGACACCGGTGAGCTCGTAGTACCGGTACTGCGTCTCGCTGTCCTGGTACCCCGCGCGCACCTTGACGTTGCGCACGATGCCGTGCCGCTCCTCGCCGTCCGGGAACCGCCAGCGGATCGTCTCGGCCACGACCACCGAGCCGTCGGCGTCGACCTGGACGTCGGTGGAGAGCGAGTCGGCCTGCTCCTCGGCCGGCACGGCGGCGGCCACCCCGGTCGCCCCGGTGGTCGTCCACGCGGCGATGGCCGGCGCGACGTCGATCGCGCGGGCCCCAGCCGGCGGAGGGCCGGCCGTGGCGAGGGGCGCGAGCAGCAGGGCCGTGACCGCGACGAGCAGGCCCGCCAGGGCGCGCACGGCGGGCAGCACGGCAGGCGCCGTGCGCCCACCCGCACGGGTCACTCAGTCCTCGCCGCGGCGACGGGCGGCGATGGCGCGGTCGGCCTCGCGGTTGTCCTGGCGTTCACGCAGCGCATGGCGCTTGTCGTAGTTCTTCTTGCCCTTGGCGACGGCGATCTCGACCTTCGCCCGGCCGTCCTTGAAGTAGAGCGACAACGGCACCAGCGTGTGGCCGGTCTCGCGGGTGGCCTGGAGCAGCTTCTCGAGCTCGCGACGGTGCAGCAGGAGCTTGCGCTTGCGGCGGGGGGTGTGGTTGGTCCACGTGCCGTTGGCGTACTCCGGGATGTGCACGCCCTCGAGCCAGAGCTCGTCGTCGCGGTCGAAGCCGGCCCAGCCGTCGACGAGCGAGGCCCGCCCCATGCGCAGCGCCTTGACCTCGGTGCCCATGAG
>DATITJ010000250.1:0-5727 GCA_035467935.1 Ornithinibacter sp. | reverse complement strand
GAGCGGACCCCTCGCGGTCGACCTCGTCGGCGAGCTCGCCGAGCGCTCCCGCAACCACGGCAAGCGGCTGCGGCCGGTGCTCGCCCACTGGGGCTGGGTCGTCGGTGGCGGCACGCACGACACCCACGACGACATCGCCCGCGTCGCCGCCGCGCTCGAGCTGCTCCACCTCTTCGCCCTGATCCAGGACGACGTCATGGACCGCTCCGACTCCCGGCGCGGCCGCACCACCCTCCACGTGAGCGCCGCCGAGCGGCACCGCACGGCCGACGGCCTGGGCGACCCGGTGCTCTTCGGCGACAGCGTCGCCACCCTCGTGTCCGACCTCGCGCTGAGCGAGGCCTCGATCCTCGTCGCCCCGACCTCCTTCGACGTGCGGTCCACCTGGCGGCTGATGACCGTCGAGCTCGTCGAGGGCCAGCTGCTCGACCTCACCCACACCGCGGGCCGTCGCCGCGACCTGGCGACCTCGCTGCGCATCGCGCGGTTCAAGAGCGGCCGCTACACGATCAGCCGGCCGGTGCAGCTCGGCGCCCTCGTCGGGGGTGCCTCGCCCGACCTCGTGCGCGGCCTCGTCGCCTGGGGCGACCTCGTCGGCGACGCCTTCGCCGTGCGGGACGACGTGCTCGGCGTGTGGGGTGACCCGGCCCGCACCGGGAAGCCCGCCGGCGACGACCTGCGCTCGGGCAAGCCCACCGCCCTGCTGTCGTGGGCCTCCGAGCTGCTGCCCGACCCGGCCCGCCCCCTCCTCGCGGCCTGCGACGCCGGCACCCTCGACGACGCCGGGGTCGACGCCCTCCAGCAGGCCATGGTCGACGCCGGCGTGCTCGAGCGCGCCGAGCAGACGATCGCCGAGCTCGTCGCCCGTTCCCACTGCTCCCTCGACGAGCTCGACGTCGACCCGGAGGCCGACCTCGCGCTGCGCGAGCTCGCCGAGACCATCGCCTGGAGGGCCACATGAGGGTCGTCGTCATCGGGGCCGGCCTCTCCGGCCTGGCCGCCGCGTGCCACCTCGCGGGGGCCGGCCACGACGTCACCGTCCTCGAGCGGGAGCCGATCGTCGGTGGGCGCGCGGGCGTGCTGCGCCTCGGCGACTTCCGCCTCGACACCGGCCCGGTCGTCATGACCATGCCCGAGCTGCTCCACGAGCCGATCCGCGCGGTCGGCGGCGACCCCGACCGGCTCATCTCGATGCGCCGGCTCGACCCGGCGTACCGCGCCGTCTACCCCGACGGCAGCGAGCTGCACATCCGCGCCGACATGGGCGACCTGCGCGAGGAGATCCGCGCGCTCACCGGCGAGCCGAACGCCGCCGGTTTCGACCGCTTCCTCGCCTGGCTCGAGGAGCTCTACGACACCGAGTTCGACACCTTCGTCGACACGAACTACTCGACCCCGCTCGACCTCCTCCGCTCCCCGGTCACGGCCGCCCGCCTGCTGCGCCTCGGGGGCCTCGGCGCCCTCGGCCCGGCGGTCGACCGCTTCTTCACCGACGACCGCCTCACCCGGATCTTCAGCTTCCAGGCCCTGTACGCCGGCATCGCCCCCGCCAAGGCGCGCGCCGTGCTCGCGGTCATCACCTACATGGACACCGTGCGCGGCGTCTTCTACCCCGAGGGCGGCATGCACGCCGTTCCGAGGGCCATGGCACAGGCGCTCGAGGACGCGGGGGTGGCGATCCACCTCGGCGTCGACGTGCGTGAGGTGCTGCGTCGCCCCGACGGCGCGGTGGCCGGCGTCGCCACCGCCGACGGCGAGCGGGTCGCGGCGGATGCCGTGGTCTGCACCGTCGACCTCCCCGTGGCCTACGACCGGCTCCTGCCGGGCGTCAGCGCCCCGCGCTCGGTGCGCACCGGCGACTACTCTCCGTCGGCAGTCGTGTGGCACGTGGGGGCGACCGGGAGCCCGGGTGCGCACGTGCGCCACCACAACATCCACTTCGGCGACGACTGGGACGGCGCGTTCGACGCGATCATCGACCGCGGCGAGCTGATGCCCGACCCGTCGCGCCTCGTCACCGTGCCGACGGTGTCCGACCCCACCGCCGCACCCGACGGCTCGACCGCCCTCTACGTCCTGGAGCCGGTGCCGCACACCGGATCCGGTCTCGACTGGCGTCGGGAGTCCGGCCCGATGCGCGAGCGGCTGCACGCGTTCCTCGAGGCCGGCGGCTACCCCACCGACGTCCGCGAGGAGATGCTCGTGACGCCCGACGACTGGCGCGCCCAGGGCATGCATCTCGGCACGCCGTTCGCACTGGCCCACACGTTCATGCAGTCCGGCCCCTTCCGCCCGTCGAACGTCGACCGCCGGGTTCCGGGGCTCGTCTTCGCCGGCTCGGGCACCCAGCCCGGCGTCGGCATCCCGATGGTGCTCGTGAGCGGCAAGCTGGCCGCGCAGCGGGTGCAGGAGTACGCGGGTGCCGCCCGTCCGGTGTCTCGGGTGGTCGCGACGTGAGGAGTCGGTCCACCACGCCTGCGATCGCGGACCCCGTTCTCGCAGAGGGATACTCACGCTGCGCCGCGATCACCCGTGAGCACGGCACCACCTACTGGTGGGGCGCCAGGCTGCTGCCCGAGGAGTCGCGCCGCCACGTCCACGCGGTCTACGCGCTGGCCCGCCTCGCCGACGACATCGTCGACCTCGCCGGACCCGACCCCGGCCCCGAGACGGCTGCCGCCCTCGCCGCCTTCGAGCGCTCCTTCTGGGAGGCCGTCGCCACCGGGTCGTCGTCGGACCCCGTCATGGCTGCGGTCGCGACGTCCGTGCGCGAGTGCGGCATCCCCGACGACTGCTTCACCCGCTTCTTCGAGGCGATGCGCGCCGACCTCACCCGGCGCACCTACGACACCTGGGGCGACCTGCTGGGCTACATGGACGGCAGCGCCGCGGTCATCGGCGAGATGATGCTCCCGGTGCTGCGACCCGGCACGGATGCCGTCGCCCCGGCCCGTGCGCTCGGCCTCGCCTTCCAGCTCACCAACTTCCTGCGCGACGTCGGGGAGGACCTCGACCGCGGCCGGGTCTACGTGCCGCAGGAGGACCTCCGGCGTTTCGGGGCCGACCCGCACGCCCGCGTCGTCACCCCCGAGTGGCGGGCGCTCATGGCCTTCGAGATCGAGCGCAACCGGCGGCTCTACCGAGAGGCGGACGACGGCATCCCCGCCCTTCCCGGGGCGTCGCGGCGCTGCGTGGCCACGGCACGGGTGCTCTACGCACGCATCCTCGAGCGCATCGAGGACGCCGACTACGACGTCTTCGCCTCTCGCGCACGGGTTCCCACGGTGTTGAAAGCCGGCCTGGCCGCGCGGATGGTCACCGCTCGTGAGCCGATGCGGCTCGTGCGCGCCGACCGCGCGGCGCGTGACCCGCACGGCGGCTCGTGGGTGAGCGACGACCCCGTCGTGCTGCTCGACGCGTCGGGGTCACCCATCGGCCAGGCGCCGAAGTCGACGATCCACCACGACGACACCCCGTTGCACCTCGCCTTCTCCTGCTACGTCATCGACCCCGCCGGGAGGGTGCTCGTCACGACGCGGGCGGCCAGCAAGCCGAGCTTTCCCGGGGTCGTCACCAACACCGTGTGCGGGCACCCCAGGCCCGGTGAGGACCTCGCCGAGGCGGTGCGCCGCCGAGCACACAGCGAGCTCGGCGTCGACGTGCGCGGGCTGCGGCTCGTGCTGCCCGACTTCCGCTACCGCGCGCAGATGAACGGCCTCGTCGAGCACGAGCTGTGCCCGGTGTTCGTCGGGTTCGCGGCCGACGACTCCCTCGCCCCCGACCCCGCCGAGGTCGACGCCGCCGTGTGGGTGCCGTGGGAGCGGTTCTCCGCCGAGGTGCTCGAGGGCCGCCGATCGGTCTCGCCGTGGTGCGCCGAGCAGGTGCCGCTGCTCGCCGGCCTCGGCCCCGACCCGCTGGCCTGGCCGGCCGGTCCCCGCGCCGGGCTGCCCCCGGCTGCCGCGCTCGGCCCCGACGCCGAGGCGGCCTGAGGCGAGCCGTGGACGACCGCTACCAGTACCTCCTGCTCATGGCGGGCTGCCTGCTCCTCACCCTGCCGCTGGAGTTCGTGCTGCGGGCCCGGGTCTACCGCCGGCCGCGCCGCCTCCTCCTCTCGCTGCTGCCGATGCTCGTGATCTTCGTGGCCTGGGACATCCTCGGCATCGTGCGCGGGCACTGGTGGTACAGCCCCGACTACACGACCGGCATCCTCCTGCCGGCCCGGGTGCCCCTCGAGGAGCTGGTCTTCTTCGTCGTCATCCCGATCTGCGGCCTGCTCACCTACGAGGCCGTCGGCACGGTGCTCGGGTGGCTGCGCCAGTGGCGGGGCCGTGATGCCTGAGTACACCGCCCTCGCCGTGCTGTCCGTGCTGGCGACGGTCGCCGTGGAGCTGTTCTGGTTGCGCACGGGCGTCTTCCGTACGGGCCAATACTGGATCTCCATGGGGATCGTCTACTTCTTCCACGTGCTCGTCGACGGTTGGCTCACCAAGCTGTCCGCGCCGATCGTCATCTACGACGGCGACCAGATCACCGGCATCCGCGTGCCGTGGGACGTCCCGGTGGAGGACTACCTCTTCGGGTTCAGCATGATCACCCTGACGATCCTCGTGTGGCTCCGCCTCGGCGACCGCGACGAGCCCGAGGGGGACCGCGACACCACCGAGCCCGGCACCACCACCGCGCCCGGCACCGACCGCACGACCGAGGAGGCAGTGTGAGCACCGACGCCCCGCACACCGACGAGTGGGTGCTCGCCGACGCGTTCGACCGGGCGGCACCCTCCTACGACGCGATGGTGGCGCTGTCCCCGGGCTACCACGACCAGCTGCGCACCGCCGCCGACGCGCTCGTCGAGCGGCTGCCCCGCCCCGAGCCCGGCACCGACTCGCTCGTCGTGCTCGACCTCGGCTGCGGCTCGGGCGCCTCGACCCGGGCCGTGCTCGACGCCTGGGAGGCCCGGGGCGGGCGCGGCGACGGCATCTGCGTGCAGGGCGTCGACTCCTCGGAGGGCATGGTCGCGCAGGCCCGTGCGAAGACCTGGCCACGGTCGGTCGAGCTCGTCGTCGCCGACGCCGTCGCCCACCTCGAGACCCTGGAGGACGCCTCGATCGACGGGGTCCTCGCCGCCTACCTCCTGCGCAACGTCCCCGACCGCGAGCGCCTCGTGCGCGCGATGGCGCGCGTGCTGCGCCCCGGCGGCGCCCTCGTCATCCACGAGTACTCGGTCGCCGGCAGTACCCGCGCCAGGACGGCCTGGGCGGCCGTCTGCCACGGCGTCATCATCCCGCTGGCCGTCGTGAAGCGCTCCGACGTGCCCCTGCACCGCTACCTCTACACGAGCGTGCGCGACTTCGACTCGGTGCAGAGCATCTGCGACCGCGTCCAGGGGGCGGGCCTCGTCGACGTCAAGCACCGCACGTACGCCGGGTGGCAGCGCGGCGTCCTGCACACCGTCGCCGGGTCGTCGCCGTCGTGATCCCGCGACGCCGCGCGCCGCAGTGGCGTCCGGGCCTGGACCGCAGGGCCGTCTTCCACAATCCGCCCGCCCCGGCCCGCGTGTCGCGCGCGGATGCCGTCCCGCCGTCCGCGCGGCACGTCGTCGTCGTGGGTGGCGGCATCGCGGGGTTGACCGCTGCGCTGGCGCTGGCCGAGCGCGGCGTGCGGGTCACCGTGCTCGAGCGCGAGGAGCGGCTCGGCGGGCGGGTTCGGTCGTGGCAGGTCGCCCTG
>DATITJ010000249.1:0-5672 GCA_035467935.1 Ornithinibacter sp. | reverse complement strand
TCCGAGTCCCATGCGGTCTCCTCTCGTCGTGTGGAGCACCAAGCCATTCCTGACCGGATGCCGTCCCTCCACCGTAGGAAGGCCACCGGCCCAACGGGGCTTTCGTGACAGACCTTTGACCCCACCCTCGTGCCGACCGCGCCGGACGGGTGCCCGTTCCACGGTGGCTGGGAGGCGAGGTGACCGGCGAGCGGGAGGCATCCGAGCCAGTGGAGTCCCGCGGAGAGCGACACGAGGTTCGGGGAGCAGAAGGGTCAGGAGGGGGTGACGACGAGGATGAGGTCACCGCCCTCGACCTGCTGGTGGTGGCCGCTGAACGCGAGCCGCTCGACGGTGCCACCGGTCGCGCTCGTGATGTTGGCCTCCATCTTCATGGCCTCGATCGTCGCGACGACCCCCCCGGCCTCGACCGTGTCGCCCTCGGCGACGGCGGGGGTGACGACGCCCGAGAACGGCGCCGGCACGTGGCCGGCATTCGAGGGGTCCGCCTTCTCGACGGCCTTGACGTCGGCCGCGACCGAGCGGTCGCGGACCTGCACGGGGCGGAACTGGCCGTTGAGGGTGCACATGACGGTGCGCATGCCCTGGCGGTCGGCCTCGCCGATGGAGGTGATGCCGAGCAGGAGGCGCTTGCCGGCCTCGATCTCGGCCTCGTACTCGCTGCCGTGCTCCAGGCCGTGGAGGAACTCGATGGTGCCGAGCACCGAGAGGTCGCCGAAGCGCTCGCGGCTGTCCTCGAACTCCGACGTGGGGCCGGGGAAGAGCAGCTGGTTGAGGGTGCGGCGCGGGTCGGTGCGCAGCGACTCCTCCTGCTCCACGGTGAGCTCGGTGGTGCGCGGCTTGGCCTGGCGACCCTGCAGCGCCTTGGTGCGGAACGGCTCCGGCCAGCCGCCGGGCGGGTCGCCGAGCTCTCCCTCGAGGAAGCCGATGACGGAGTCGGGGATGTCGTACCTCGTGGGGTTCTCCTCGAAGTCGGCCGGGTCGGCCCCGGCGCCGACGAGGGCCAGGGCGAGGTCGCCGACGACCTTGGACGACGGGGTCACCTTGACGAGGTTGCCGAGGATGCGGTTGGCGGCGGCATACATGTCCTCGATGTCCTCGAAGCGGTCGCCGAGGCCGAGGGCGATCGCCTGCTGGCGCAGGTTGGACAGCTGCCCGCCGGGGATCTCGTGGAAGTAGACCCGGCCGGTGGGGGAGGCCAGCCCCGACTCGAACGGCTTGTAGATGCGGCGCACGGCCTCCCAGTAGGGCTCGAGGGCGAACACCTTGTCGATGTCGAGGCCGGTCGGGCGGTCGGTGTCGTCGGTCGCGGCGACGAGGGCCGACAGGCTCGGCTGGCTCGTCGTGCCGGCCATCGAGGAGCAGGCGGCATCGACGGCGTCGACACCGGCCTCGATGGCGGCGAGCAGCGTGCCGATCTGGCCACCGGCGGTGTCGTGCGTGTGAAGGTGCACCGGGAGGTCGAAGTTCTCGCGCAGGGCGCGCACGAGCCTGGTGGCGGCCGGCGCCCGCAGCAGGCCGGCCATGTCCTTGATCGCCAGGACGTGGGCGCCGGTGCCGACGATCTCCTCGGCCAGGCGCAGGTAGTAGTCGAGGGTGTAGAGCTCCTCGCGGGGGTCCAGGAGGTTGCCGGTGTAGCACAGGGCCACCTCGGCGACGGCCGTGCCGGTCCCGAGCACGGCCCCGACGGCCGGCCGCATCCGGGAGACGTCGTTGAGCGAGTCGAAGATGCGGAAGATGTCCAGGCCGGTGCGTGCGGCCTCCTCGACGAAGGCGTCGGTGACCTTGGTGGGGTACGGCGTGTAGCCGACGGTGTTGCGCCCTCGCAGCAGCATCTGCAGGGGGATGTTCGGCATCGCCTCGCGCAGCAGCGCGAGCCGCTCCCACGGGTCCTCGGACAGGAAGCGCAGCGCGACGTCGTAGGTCGCGCCGCCCCACGCCTCCATCGACAGCAGCTCGGGCGTCAGGCGCGAGACGTGTCCGGCGACGTGGAGGAGGTCACGGGTGCGCATGCGGGTGGCGAGGAGGCTCTGGTGGGCGTCGCGGAAGGTCGTGTCGGTGACGGGCACGTCGGTGCGCTCGCGCAGCTGCCGGGCGAACTCGGCGGGGCCGACCCGCAGGAGGAGGTCGCGGCTGCCGGGCGGCACGGGGGATGCCGTGTCGATCGCGGGCAGCTTGCTGCGCGGCTTGAGGAACGTCGTCGCCGGCCCGTTGGGCTGGTTGACGGTGACGTCGGCGAGGTAGGTGAGCAGCCGCGTGCCTCGGTCGCCGCCCATCCGTGCCTCGAGCAGCTCGGGGCGCTCGTCGATGAAGCTCGTCGTCGCCTCGCCGCGCTGGAAGACGGGGTCGGCGAGCACCGACTCGAGGAAGGGGATGTTCGTCGAGACGCCGCGGATCCGGAATTCCGCCAGCGCCCGTCGTGCGCGCCGCACCGCCATGGGGAAGGTGCGGCCCCGGCAGGTGAGCTTGACGAGCATCGAGTCGAAGTGGGGGCTGACCTGGGCGCCGACGAACACGGTGCCGCCGTCGAGGCGGACCCCGCCACCGCCGGCCGAGCGGTAGACGGTGATCTGGCCGGCATCCGGGCGGAAGCCGTTGGAGGGATCCTCGGTGGTGATCCGGCACTGCAGCGCCGCGCCGCGCACGTAGATGTCCTCCTGGCGCATGCCGAGGTCGGTGAACGTCTCGCCGGCGGCGATCCGCATCTGGGCGACGACGAGGTCGACGTCGGTGACCTCCTCGGTGACGGTGTGCTCCACCTGGATCCGAGGGTTCATCTCGATGAAGACGTAACGGCCGTCCTCCCCGAGGAGGAACTCGACGGTGCCGGCGTTGACGTAGCCGATCGACTCGGCGAAGCGCACGGCATCCGCGCACATCCGGTCGCGCAGGGCGGGGTCGAGGTTGGGGGCCGGGGCGATCTCGACGACCTTCTGGTGCCGGCGCTGCACCGAGCAGTCGCGCTCGAAGAGGTGCAGCACGGTGCCCGTGGAGTCGGCGAGCACCTGCACCTCGATGTGCCGCGGGTTGACCACGGCCTGCTCCAGGTAGAGCGTCGGGTCCCCGAACGCGGCATCCGCCTCGCGCTGCGCGGCCTCGAGCGACTCGCGCAGGGTGCTCGGGTCGTCGACGCGCCGCATGCCGCGCCCGCCTCCGCCGCTGACCGCCTTGACGAACACCGGGAACCCGATGCCCTCCGCCGCCGCGGCCAGCACGTCGAGGTCGGCGCTCGGCGGTGCGCTGTCCAGGGTCGGCAGCCCGGCCGCCCGCGCGGCCGTGATGGCCCGGGCCTTGTTGCCCGCCAGGTGCAGGGCGGATGCCGGGGGGCCGATGAAGGTGATGCCGTTGGCCGCGCACGCCTCGGCCAGGTCGGGGTTCTCCGACATGAAGCCGTAGCCCGGGTAGATGGCGTCGGCGCCGCACTCGACGGCCACCCGCACGATGTCCTCGTGGTCGAGGTAGGCCCGCACCGGGTGGCCGCGCTCGCCGATCTGGTAGGACTCGTCGGCCTTGAGGCGGTGCTCGGACGTGCGGTCCTCGTGGGGGAAGACGGCGACCGTCTTCGCGCCGAGCTCGGTGGCGGCGCGGAACGCGCGGACCGCGATCTCCCCACGGTTGGCGACGAGGATCTTGGCGAACACGGTGGACCTTCCGGTCGGGTGGGCACGTCACCCGGCAGCGGTGCCGGTGCGGAGCAGCCTAGTGACTCGGACATCGGCCGCGCCCCCCTCTGCCGTCCTCGCGGAACGCCCCTGCGGAGGACCGGGTCCGGCTCGGGGGCCGCCGTGGTCGTCTCGTGCAACCCGGTGGGGTTGGGTGCACGACTGGGACATCCGCACCATGTGCGCGAGTGGCCCTCGCCCGCAGCCTTGACCGCATGACGACCACACAGCAGACCTCCGTGTCCACCACGCCACCCGCCGGCGCCGCCCCGCCGCTGTCGCGCGCCGCCCGCCTCGCCGCGGGCGCTTCGCTCGTGCTCGCCGGCCTGCTCAACGGCGGCGCGCAGTACATCGGCCACCTCGTGTCCGATGATGCCGGCGAGTGGATCCGCTGGGCCGCCGAGCACCCCACCTGGGCCGCCGTCGAGCAGTGGTCCACCCTGGTCAGCCTCCTCGTCCTGCCGATCGGCATCCTCGGCATCGCGCAGGTGACCCGGTGGCGGCGCCCGCGACTCACCGCGGTCGCCACCGTGCTTTCGCTCTGGGGGATGTGGGGCTTCCACACGGTGCTGGGGCTCTGGTACGCCTCGGGCGGGGTGGCGCCTGAGGCGCTCGGGGTCGAGGCCGCGGTCCGGCTCGACGACGCCTACGGCTCCGACCCGGGCGTGATCGCGCTGGCTCTCGTGCCCCACCTCCTCGGGTCCTTCCTCGGCCTGCTGCTCCTGTGCGTCGCCGCCCGTGGCACCTTCCCGACCCCGGCCCTGGTCCTGCTCGCCGCGTTCCTCGTCTGGGACTTCCTCGGGGTGCCCGTGGGCCCGCTCGAGGCCCACCTCCTCCTCGCCGTGGCCCTTGCCTGGTTGGGACTGCACCTGCTCCGGATGCCGGCCGCACAGTGGCACGGAGCCCGCGCGTCGGGCCTCTGACCACGGCATACTGCGGGGATGGCGACCGTGCCGGCGTCCGTGGCGGTGCCGCGCCCTGTCCGTTCGGGCGCGCGGTGGTGGGCCGGCGCCCTCGCGTGCGGCCTCGCCCTGACCGCCGTGGTCGCGCACCTGCTCGCCGTGGCGACGCCCGGCGGCGCGGACGCCGGGTGGAAGGTCCTCCTCGTGCCGTGGCTGTTCGTCGTGCCCGGTGTCCTCGTGGCGCTCGGCCGGCCCCGCAACCCGCTGGGCTGGCTCATGCTGGGCGTCGCCCTCCTCTTCGCGGGGAGTGCGGTCGGGGCGGCGCTCGTCGCGAAGGGCCTCGCGGACACCCCGGCGGCGTGGGCCGTGTGGTTCGTCGACCGGGCCAGCGCGCTCATCGTGCCGCTCACGCTGGCGGTGCTCGTGCTGCTGCCGGACGGACGGATGCCGACGCGCGGCTGGCGGTGGACCGTCGGGGTGGTGCTCGCACTCCAGACGGCCATCGTGGCCGCGTGGTCCCTCACCTCGGGGCCGGCGGCGGCGCCCGGCACCGACCTCGTCGGCGTCGACCACCTCCCCAACCCGGTCGGGCTGCTCCCGTGGGGAACTGGCGCCGTCGTCACCGCCCTCGAACCCGTGCTCCAGGGGCTGCTCCTCGTGGCCGTGCCGGCCGTCACGTGGCGTCTGTCCCGCGGACCCCGGGACCAGCGCCGCCGCCTGGCGCCGGTCCTCGGAGCCGTGCTCGTGTTCGCCCTGCTCGTCGTGCTGGGTCGGGTGGTCTGGCCGGCCGTCGCCGACCTCCTCGACGTCGTCGGCTGTGCGCTGCTGGCGGTGGCGCTCACCTCGGCGGTGCTGCGTCGGCGCCTCCCGGGCGTCGAGGTCGTCGTCGGCCACGCCCTCGTCTACTCCGTGCTCACCGGTCTCGTGGCTGCCGCCTACGTGCTCGCCGTGGCCGTCCTGGGACGGCTCGGGTCCGGGATGCCGCCGACGGCCGTCGGGGTGCTGGCCGCCGTCGTCGCGCTCGCGATCATGCCGGCACGGACGGCGCTCCAGCGGGCCGTCCACCGCGCGCTGTTCGGCGACACGGCGGACGCCGCCACCGCGATCC
>DATITJ010000248.1:0-1950 GCA_035467935.1 Ornithinibacter sp. | reverse complement strand
CGGGAGCGGGAGGTGCTCGACCTCCTCGCCGCCGGACGGCGCACGGCGGCCAGCGCCGAGGCGCTGTGCGGGTCGCCGACGACGGTGAGCAACCACCTCACGAGCATCTTCACCAAACTCGAGGTCGCCGACCGGGCCTCGGCCATGATCCGCGCCCGAGAGCAGGGCCTGGGGCAGCCCCGGTGATCACCGCATCGGTGGTGCTCGTCGCGCTGGCGCTGATGGGGATCGCGTGGACCGCGAGCGGCATCGCCCTGGCCGTCGTGGGACGGAGGCCGCGACCTGCCACCTCGGCGGCCGCCCTCGCGGTGGCCGGCGCGGCCACCCTCGCGGCGACCGTGCTCGACGCGACGGAGCACCCTCAGGCGGCCCGGCAGCTGCTGGTACTCGCGTGGGCCCTGGCGCTCCCACTCGCCGTCACGGCATACCCACGGCTGCTGTGGCGGCACCCCGTCGACCTCGTCGCGCTCGTCACCGTGGTGGGCGCCGGCACCCTCGCCACCCTCCAACCCGACCGGGTCGAGGTGCTCGAGGCCACCGGCATCGTCCTGGGCGCGGTCGTCGTCGCCCACACCTGGTGGAAGCTCGAGCGCGCGGGCGCCGCGGACCGCCGGGCGCTCACCTGGCTCGCGGTCGTGGGGGCCGGCGCCGGGCTTCTCGGGCTGCTCATCACCTTCGTCGCGCCGACGGAGGCCGGGGGGGTCGTGGCGGCCGTGGCGTTCACGCTGGTCGGACCCGCCATGGTGGTCGGCTCGGTGCGCCCCGACGTCGTCGACGTGCGGGTGGTCGTGGTGCAGGTGGTCGTCGTCGCCGTCGCCCTGGTCGGCTACATCGCCCTCTTCGTCGGCCTCGCCTCGCTGCTCGAGATCCTCCTCGGGCGCTCCCCGACCGTCGGTGAGCTGGCCCTCGTCGGGGGCGTGTCGACCCTGGCCGTGCCGCCGCTGCGCACCGCGCTGAGAGGGGTCGTCGACGAGCTGCTCTTCGGCACGCGCTCGGACCCCCTGGAGGCGGCCACCCACGTCGCCGACCGCTCCGCCGGCGACCCCGTCCTCGCCCTGCGCGCCGTGCGTGAGGCCCTCGCCCTGCCGTATGCCGTGCTGCGGGTCGACGGCGCGGCCGTCGCCACCAGCGGGTCCCCGACCACGAGCACCCGCACCCTCCCGCTCACCCTGGGCACCGTGCGCGTGGGGGAGCTCGAGGTCGGGCTCCGCCCGGGCGACACCGCCCTGTCCGGGCCCGACGACCACGTGCTGGGCCTCGTCACACCGCTGCTCGCCCTCACCGCCCGGTCGACCGCGCTCGCCACCGAGCTGCAGGAGGCGCGGGAGCAGTCGGTGACCGCGATCGAGGAGGAGCGCCGTCGGCTGCGGCGCGACCTGCACGACGGCCTCGGCCCGCGGCTGTCGGGCATCGCGTTCACCGCCGACGCCGCCCGCAACTCCGTGCGCACCGACCCCGCCGGGGCCGAGCGGCTCCTCGCCACCCTCCGGTCCGAGACCGCGACCGCGATCGAGGAGATCCGCGGCCTCGTCTACGCGATGCGCCCGCCCGCTCTCGACGAGCTCGGCCTCGTGCAGGCGATCCGCCAGCAGGCCCTGGCCCTGCGGACCCCCGGCGGCGCACCCCTTCGCCTCGACCTCACGGCCACCGACGACCTCCCGCCGCTCACCGCGGCGGTCGAGGTCGCGGCATACCGGATCGTCGTCGAGGCGCTGACGAATGCCGTGCGGCACAGCGGGAGTGACCGTGCCACGGTGCGGCTCTGCAGCGAGGGCGGAGCCCTCGTCATCGAGGTCGTCGACGGCGGGGGTCGTGGTGACGGGGCAGGGCCCGGGGCCGGTCTCGGCCGGTGGCGGGCAGGGGTGGGGATGTCGGGCATGCGCGAGCGCGCCCGGGAGCTCGGGGGCACCCTCGAGGCCGGGCCCACGCCCGGGGGAGGGCGGGTGGTGG
>DATITJ010000247.1:0-4072 GCA_035467935.1 Ornithinibacter sp. | reverse complement strand
GCGAACTGATCAGTGGCTGGGAGTCCGCTGTGGGAGTCGGACGACGAACGTCGCACCGCCCCCGGGCGTCTCGGCGACCCCGACCCGGCCGTGGTGGAGGGCCACGATCGCGGCGACGATCGCCAGGCCGAGTCCGCTGCCGCCGCCGGTGCCACGGCCGCGCGACGGGTCCGCGCGGTAGAACCGCTCGAACACCTTCGTCGCGGTCCCTGGGGGCACGCCGGGCCCGTGGTCGCGCACCTCGAGGGCGGCGCCTTCGGCGTCGATACCGACCGCCACCTCGACGGGCGTGCCGGGCGGGGTGTGCCGCAGCGCATTCGCCACGAGGTTGGTGACGACCTGGCGCAGCTTGGGCTCCGACCCGACGACGACGGTCTGCCCGACGGGGCCGGTGATGCCGAGCAGGCTGATACGACGCTCCGGGGCGCGGACGCGGGCGTCGGCCACGGCATCCGCCGCGAGGACGGTGAGGTCGACCGGCCCCATGTCGACCTCGGGTGCGTCGTCGATCCGGGCCAGGGTGAGCAGGTCCTCGACGAGGCCGCTCATCCGGTCGGACTCGGCCTCGATGCGCTCCATCGCCGAGCCCACGGCCTCGGGGTCTCGCACGGCACCCTGGCGGTAGAGCTCGGCGTAGCCGCGCACCGTCGCGAGCGGGGTGCGCAGCTCGTGGGAGGCGTCGGCGACGAACTGGCGCATCCGCTCCTCGCTCGCCTCGCGCACGGCGAAGGACGACTCGATGCGCGCGAGCATCGTGTTGAGGCTGCGCGACAGCGAGGTCACCTCGTCGTCGGCCTGGCGCACGGGCACGCGCTGGGTGAGGTCGCCGGCGGCGATCGCGGCTGCGGTGTCCTCGATTCGGGTGAGGGGCCGGAAGGCGCGGCGCACGGCATACCGGGCGAGCACGAGTGACAGGACGAGCACGAGGGTGCCGATGAGGCCGGTGAGGACGAGCAGCCGGGTCACGGTGTGCGTCACCGTGTCCAGGGGCGCGCCGACGGCGAACGTCGCGCTCTCGCCGACCCGCCCGGCGATGAAGCGCCAGCGCTCGCGGCCCTCCTCCGAGGGCACCGTGAACGGCTCGCCGGTGATGACGCGGGGGTCATCGAGCGCCAGGTCGGGCAGCACGGGGGTCGAGGTGGCGCCGGTGGGCAGGCGCAGCGCGGTGCGGCCGTCGCTCTGGAGGTAGAACGCGTAGCTCGTGGGCAGCGCGGTGCCCGACCTGCTGAGGTCGCTGACCGCCTGCCGGGCGACGGGGGTCGCGACGGAGCGCAGCTCGGCGTCGACGCGCTCCATGAGGTCGGAGCGCATGAGGTAGGCCGTGGCGAGGCTGGTGAGGATCAGCGCGGCGCCCACGAGGGTGCCGACGATGGCGACGAGGCGCTGCCGGAGGGGCAGCGCCTCGAGCCGTCGCACGACGCGGTCGACCGGACCGGACCCGGGGGCCGGTGAGGGGACCTCGGTCATCAGCCCTGAGGGGGCAGGCGCAGCACGTAGCCGACGCCGCGCTTGGTGTGGATGAGCGGCGGCAGGCCCTCGGTGTCGATCTTGCGGCGGAGGTAGGAGATGTAGGACTCGACGATGCCGGCCTCGCCGCGGAAGTCGTAGTCCCAGACGTGGTCGAGGATCTGGGCCTTGGACAGGACCCGGTTGGGGTTGAGCAGGAGGTAGCGCAGGAGCTTGAACTCCGTGGGGCTGGTCTCGATGACCCGCCCGGCTCGGCGCACCTCGTGCGAGTCCTCGTCGAGCTCGAGGTCGGCGAAGGCCATCACGTGGCGGTCCTCGTCGGCGTCACCGCGGGTGCGGCGCAGCACGGCGCGGATACGGGCGACGACCTCCTCGAGGCTGAACGGCTTGGTGACGTAGTCGTCGCCCCCGACGGTCAGGCCCTTGATCTTGTCGTCGACCGAGTCACGGGCGGTGACGAAGACGATCGGCAGCTGCCGGCCCTGCTCTCGCAGGCGGCGGGTCACGGTGAACCCGTCCATGTCGGGCAGCATGACGTCGAGGACGCAGAGGTCGGGCTGGTGGTCGCCGGCGATCCTCAGGGCCTCGGTGCCGTTGGCCGCGGTCGCCACGTCGAACCCCGCGTAGCGCAGGGACGTCGCGAGGAGCTCGCGGATGTTGGGCTCGTCCTCGACGACGAGGAGTCGCGCTTCGGGGGTCGTCTGGGTGCTCACGCTCACCAGTGTGGCGGCGAAACCTGTGAGTTGTCTGGACGTCAACTGGGTGATGTCGGTGACGGCGGTCAGTACCCCTCGTAGGTGCCGGGGTCGTCGAAGTAGCCCCCGATGCCCAGAGCGACGAAGACCCCGATCGCGACGACGCCCAGGGCGATCGCGACGGCGAAGGCGATCCACCCGTAGCGGGTCATCCGGGCCGAGCCCTCGGGGTCGTTCGTCTGCCTGGTCAGGGCCACGATCCCGAAGATGAGGGCGGGGGCGCTGAACAGGCAGCAGGAGACGGTCGTGATGCCCGAGATGATCGTCAGCGTCAGCGCACTGCCGTTGGTCCGCGCCGGCTGGCCGTAGGTCCCCGGCGCCGCATGGGGCGACGGTGCGTAGCCACCGGGCTGCTGGCCGTAGCCCTGCTGGCCGTAACCCTGCTGCGCGTAGGGGGCCTGGGTGTCGGGACCCTGACCGTAGGGCGGCTGCGCATACGGCGGCTGGCCGGGGGCCGGGGGCGGCTGCTCGGCGTAGGGCGGCGGCTGTCCGTAGGGGTTCTGCTGGCCGTACGCGGCCGGCGGTGCCCACGGCCGCGGCCCGGCATCCGGGGTGGGTGCGGTGGGCTCCGACGCAGCGGTCAGCGGGATCTCGGTCGTCGCCGGCGTCGGCGGGGGTGTGCTCGTGGACCCGTCGTCGTAGGAGGGGGCCGTGGGGTCGGTGTAGCCCTCGCCGTGTCCGTCGTTCGTGTCGCTCATGCCCCTCGTCCTGTCCTGTCGCGCACCCCCGGCAGCGCCGGGCGGCCCGCCGCGACGAGGCTAGCGGGTGCTCGGGATGCGGATCGGCCGAACCGCGCGCCCGGGTGGCGCGCGTGTGCCGTGACGATCCGCGGGTGCGTCCAGGAGCCGGAGTCGTCCGACGGGTGCCGGTCGACCCGCCCCCGCGGGCGTGTCAGGATCGGTGGGTGAGACTCCCGCTGCCGCAGGTCGAGCCAGACTCCTCCCTCCCGTCGTCCGTCACGGTCTACGAGGTGGGCCCGCGCGACGGGCTCCAGAACGAGGCGGCGGTGGTGCCGGCGGCGGTCAAGGCGGAGTTCGTGCGACGGCTCGCGGCGGCCGGGATCCGCACCGTGGAGACCACGTCGTTCGTCGACCCCCGCTGGGTCCCGCAGCTCGCCGACGCCGCCGAGGTGCTCGAGCTGCTGGGTGACGACGGTCGCGGGGCCGCCCGTCCCGTGCTCGTGCCCAACGAGCGCGGCCTGGACCGTGCCCTCGAGGCCGGGGTCGGGGCCGTCGCCATCTTCGGCAGCGCGACCGAGGCCTTCGCCCGGCGCAACCTCAACCGCTCGGTCGAGGAGTCGGTCGCGATGTTCCGGCCCGTCGTCGAGCGGTCGCGGGATGCCGGGCTGTGGGTGCGCGCCTACGTCTCGATGTGCTTCGGGGACCCGTGGGAGGGGCCCGTGCCCGTGCAGCAGGTGGTCGACGTGTGTCGCCGTCTCATGGACCTCGGGTGCGACCAGCTGTCGCTGGGCGACACGATCGGGGTGGGCACGACCGGCCACGTGCACCGCCTGCTGGGCGCACTCGACGCGGCCGGCATCGGCGCCGACCGGGTCGGGGTGCACTTCCACGACACCTACGGCCAGGCCCTGGCCAACACGCTGGCGGCGCTGCGAGACGGGGTGACGGTGGTCGACGCGTCGACGGGCGGGCTCGGTGGGTGCCCCTACGCCAGGAGCGCCACGGGCAACCTGGCCACCGAGGACCTCGTGTGGGCCCTCGACGGCGCCGGCGTGAGGACCGGCATCGACCTCGACGCCCTCGTCACCACCAGCGCCTGGATGGCCGAGCACCTCGGGCGCCCGTCGCCCTCGCGCGTCGTTCGTGCCCTCACCGGCGGCTGACGAGACG
>DATITJ010000246.1:0-2072 GCA_035467935.1 Ornithinibacter sp. | reverse complement strand
AGCACCGCACCTTCCATGATTCCGACGGCCCGCAGGTCGCGGTACCACCGCTCCACCGGGTGTTCCTTGACGAAGCCGTGGCCCCCGAGCAGCTGGACGCCGTCGAGGCCGATCCGCATGCCCCGCTCGGTGCACAGCTGGCGGGCCAGCCCGACCTCGCGGGCGAAGTCCTGGCCGCGAGCGGCCCGCGAGGCCGCCTTCCACGTGACCAGTCGCATCGCCTGCAGCTCGATGGCGATGTCGGCCACCATGAAGGCGACCGACTGGCGGTGGCTGATCGGCTCGCCGAAGGCCTGGCGCTCGTTGACGTAGTCCTTGACGTGGTCGAGCACGGCTTGGCCGGTGCCGACCGCGAGGGCGCACCAGGCGAGCCGCGACAGCCGTACGCACTCGGCGTACGACGTGCCGTCGGTGTCGCCGAGCAGCGCGTCCGCGCCCACGCGTACGCCGTCGAGGTGCAACCGGGACAGTGCGGCGGCCCGCAGACCCATGGACGGGTCGGCCTCGACCTCGAGGCCTTCCACTCCGGGCTCCACCAGGAACAGGGCGGGCTTGCCGTCGAGCCGGGCGCCGACCACGAAGAGCTCCGCGTCGGCCCCTCGCACGACGGCTGACTTCACGCCGTCGAGCACGAAGCCGTCCCCGTCGCGCGTCGCCGTGGTGGCGGGCGCGAACGGGTCGAACAGCACGCTCGGCTCGGACAGCGTGAGGGCGGCGGCCGGGACGTCGTCGCCCGTGAACGCGGGAAGGTAGGTCTGCTGCTGGGCCTCGGTGCCCCACAGGCCGATCGCGGTGGCGACCGAGCCGGGCGCGAGGGCAGCGACGGCGATGCCCATGTCGCCCCGCGCGAGAGCCTCGGCCACGAGCGTGCCGGCCATGGCGGAGCGCTCCTCCATGATGCCGCCGAGGGCCTCGGGAACTCCGAGCCCGGGCAGCCCGATCTCCTGCGCTGCCTCGAGGAGCTCGACGGGGGTGGCGCACGCGTCGTCCGCCCCGGCGGCGGCGGGGCGCACCATCTCGGTGGCCAGCTCGGTGACGACGTCGACGAGCATCTGCTCGTCCGCGGTCGGCGTCAGGTCGAAGACTCCGGTAGATGTCGCGCTGGACGGCCGCTCCCCTGCAGCGGTGCTGCGGCCGCCCGCACGGGCGAAGGTCCGGCCCGCCGCGGTGGCGACGCGGAACCCGTTGCGGGTCGTGGAGAACACGGCCCGCTCGGTCTGCCTGCGCAGCCCCACCCGGTCGATGAGCTCGCTCTGCGCGAGCCGGTTGACGGCAGCGACCGCGAGCCCGATCGGGGTTCGGCTCTCGCGCGACGACAGCCCGTGGCGACCGCCCGGCCGGAACGTCTTCATGAGGTACATGCCTTCACCGTAACTCTGAGTTACATCTCTGACCACCACCCGTGTGGTGTGGCGCATCACGGTCGCCTCGGCAGTGGAGCCCGGCCGAACGCTGGCTAGGCTCCCGGCATGCCCGACGCCGACGCGACCGACGTACACGCACCCCATGGGCCGCTGCCGACCGGCGGCTCACCCCGCGCGATCACCCGGTGGGGAACGCCCGTGATGCACCGCCCGCAGCAGCCGGTGACGTCGTACGACGACGCGTTGCGCTCGCTCGCGGCCGACATGGTGGCCACGATGTACGCCGCCGAGGGGGTCGGCCTGGCGGCCTGCCAGATCGGCGAGGACGTCGCGATGTTCGTCTTCGACTGCCCGGACGACGACGGTCTCCGCACTGTGGGCGTGGTCTGCAACCCGGTGGTGACGCTGCCCGAGGGCAACGACCGCCACCTCGACGACGACGACGAGGGCTGCCTGTCCTTCCCCGGGTCGTTCGAGTCGTGCGCGCGGCCGGACTGGGCCAGGGTCGAGGGCACCGGCCTGGACGGTGAACCGGTCGTGTTCGAGGGCGACGGGCTCCTCGCGCGCTGCCTGCAGCACGAGACCGACCACACCATCGGGACCGTCTTCGGGGACCGGCTCTCGGCCAAGGCGCGCAAGCGGCTGACCAAGAAGCACGATGCCGCCGCCGAGGACTTCCCCCTCACGTGGCCCGCCGAGGGCGGGTCG
>DATITJ010000245.1:0-5243 GCA_035467935.1 Ornithinibacter sp. | reverse complement strand
GACAGGTCTACTCCGCGCAGGTGGCCTCCGCCCCCGTCGCGCTGTGGCTCGTAAGCCTGCCGCCGCCCCCCGGGTAGCACCCGTCACCTGCCGCGAGTCGGACGTGGCTACCCGAGCGACCGCGTCGGCACCCACCGCGGGGGAGGGGTGGGTCGACGCGTCAGCGCGCGCGCACCATGACGTCGGGCTCGCCCGTGGAACGCTCGATCTCGTGCTCCGCCGTCTCGAGCAGCTGGTCGGCCAGCTGCCGCAGCGCCCGCGCGACCGCGACCTCGTCGCCGATGAGGGGGTTCTCCGGGTCGTCGTGGCCGCGGTGGCTCGAGCCCCGGGCGGTCAGCGCCTCGGGGGAGTCCGCGAGCAGTGCCACGGTGGCCTTCGTGTCGTCGCCGCGCTCGAAGATCGTGATGCGGACGTTCCACTGCCGCATGCTGCCGGCCTCGGGCAGGGGTACGACCTCGCCTGACGCGTGGGGCTCGCCCTCGATGACCCGCAGCAGCGCGCCGGGCCCCGGGAACATCGAGCTGGTGTGCCCGTCCTCCCACTTCACGAGGTAAGGAGGCCCGCCCTCCGCCCCGGTCTCGAGCACCTCTCCCGACCGCGTCGGCTGGTCGACGAGCGCTCCAGCGAGGATGATCCGGTCGCCTGTGCTGGCCTTCATGGCACGCTCCTTCGGCACCTCGTCACCGATGCGCAGGAAGCCGGGCGGTGGCGACGACCACGGCGTCCACCCCCGATTGTGCTCCTCCCCGGCCGCCCTGCCCAGACCCCAACGGGTGGCACCCGTCACCGGTCGAACCCCTCGGCGGCGCGCGCGCACCGGACTAGTCTGCGAGCCGGACGTGGTGGCCCCGACGGGGCCACGCGACGCGCCCGACGACTCGACGAGAAGAGGCCGACGATGCCCCGCCCCGACCTCACGGTGCTCGCCGTCCCGGCCTTCATCGGCGCCATGGGCGCGGAGGTGCTCTGGCAGCACCGGCACCCCGCGCCGCCCGGCACCACCCGCGCCGGTGACTACGAGCTCGCCGACACCATCGCGAGCCTCACGATGGGCGTCGGCAGCCTCATCGCGCCCTTCGTCGCCAAGCGGCTCCTCGACCCCGTGACGCCGGGGGTCGGGCGGTACGCGAAGGTGCTCATGGGGGTGGCCGTCGCGGCATCCGCCGTCACCACCGCGGCCGACGTGGCCCGCCGCCGCCGCACCGAGGGGGCGCTTCCCGCTGCCGGCGTCCTGCCCGCCGGCGACCCCCGTGCCCCGCGCACCGGGCCGGATGCCGTGCCGCACCTTCGCGACGCGCCCCTCGGTCGGCGCGTCACGGGCGCCACCGCGGTGGCCGCCGTCGCCTCGACCGCGCTCACCGTCGCCACGACGTGGTCGGCGCAGACGAGCGGCACCCGGCTGTTCGCCCGGACGAGGCGCGACCTCGGCGCCGGGGTCCTGGCCAACGCCGTGGCGATCCTCGGCTGGGACGCCATCTACTACTGGAACCACCGGTTCAACCACGAGAGCCGGTGGCTGTGGGCGATGCACGTGGTGCACCACAGCAGCGAGCGCTACAACCTGTCGACCGCCCTGCGCCAGCCGGTCGCCGAGGGACTGACGATGAGCGTGCCCTACGGGCTGCTCGCCCTGGCCGGGGTGCGGCCGAGCGTCATCGAGAACGCCCGCGCCCTCAACCTGATCTACCAGTTCTGGATCCACACCGAGGCGGTGCGCTCGATCGGCTGGCTGGAGCACGTGCTCAACACGCCCTCGCACCACCGGGTCCACCACGGCACCAACCGGCAGTACCTCGACCGCAACCACGGCAGCGTCCTCATCCTCTGGGACCGGCTGTTCGGTACCTTCGAGCGCGAGGACGAGCCCGTCGTCTACGGCCTGACGACGAACATCGACACGTCCAACCCGGTCACCATCGCGACGCACGAGTGGCGCGACATCGGGCGCGACATCGCGGGTGCAGCGACCTGGCGCGAGCGCTGGTCGTTCCTCCTGCGCCGGCCGGGCTGGGCCTACGACCGCCGTGCCGAGCTGCTCGGCCGGGGCGACGCCAAGGGCCTCGTCGCCGCCTGAGCGCCCGAGGTGTCCGGGCCCGGTGGTGCCTCGTCGGCCACCGTCGCGCCGGGACCCGACCTGCGGGCATACCCTGACCGTAGGGGTCGCGTGCGTCGCCGTGAGCACAGGATCCTTCTGCTGCACCGCTGAACTGAGAGGCTGCACCATGGAGGTCACCGGCAGGGTCTTCGTCGTCACGGGCGGCGGCAACGGCATCGGCCGTGAGGTGGTGCTGGGACTGCTCGCCCGAGGGGCTCGCGTCGCCGCCGTGGACCTCAGCGCCGAGGGGCTGGCCGGGACCGTCTCGATCGCGGGATCCGGCGACCGGCTCAGCAGGCACACCGTGGACATCACCGACCGGGCGGCCGTCGACACCCTCCCGGCTGCCGTGCACGACGCGCACGGCCAGGTCGACGGGCTGCTCAACGTCGCCGGCATCATCCAGCCGTTCGTCCGTTTCGCGGACCTCAAGCCCCGCCAGATGAAGAAGGTCATGGACGTGAACTTCTGGGGAGTGGTCCACACGACCCAGGCGTTCCTGCCGCACCTGACCCAGCGCCGCGACGCCGCCGTGGTCAACGTCTCATGCATGGGCGCCTTCGCCCCCGTGCCGGGCCAGTCGGTCTACGGGGCCTCGAAGGCCGCGGTCATGCTGCTCACCGAGGCGCTGTACGCCGAGCTGCACGACACGTCGGTGGCCGTCACGGTCGTCCTCCCGGGCGGGGTCGCCACCCACATCGCGGAGAACTCCGGCGCCTCGATCCCCGGCCGAGAGGACGACGCGGAGTCCTCGCCGCCCAGCCTCACGAGCGCACCCGACGCGGCCCGCCAGATCATCGAGAAAGGGCTGGAGGACGGCAGCTTCCGGGTCGTCATCGGCAAGGACGCGCGGAGGCTCGACCGCATGTCGCGCCTGTCCCCTGGCCGGGCCACGGACCTCATCGCGAAGAGGATGGCCTCCCTCCTGCGCTGATCCGGGCCCGAGCGGGCCCCCACCGCCGCAGGGCACCGTCGATCCCCCAGTAGACCGACGCGACGACGAGCCCGAAGACGAGGATGCCGGCCAGCGTGCCGGCGACCGACGCGAGGCCGAGCTCACCGACGTTCGCGAAGTCGTACGGGTAGGCACCGATCACGGTGCCGCGCACCAGCATCCACGCGATCCACGCGAGTGGGACGACGAGCGCCGCGAGGACCGTGCGCCAGGAGATCCAGCCCCGCGGCCCGAAGACCAGCCAGACCAGGACCGTGACGGCCGGTGTCACCTGGTGCAGGATCGGGTCGGTGAGGCGTGACCACCCCACGACCTCGGCGGTGGGCGCGAGCAGCACGGCGTAGACGATGGCCGTGATGGTGATCATCAGGACGCTGTCGAGCCGCAGGGTGCGCAGCAGCGCGCTCGACCGCAGCGGCTGCCGCGCGAGGAGGGTCGTCGCCACCGCGACGACGACGTTGGACCAGATGGTGAAGTAGCTCATGGTGTCGCCGAGCCGCGACACGACCCCGGCGGGGCCCTCGGGGTGGGTGCCGTAGAGCCCCGGCTCGGCCCGGAGGTCGGCGTAGGCCCCGAGCCCTGAGAGCACGACGGTGATCGCCACCCCGACCCACGCGACCGCGGCGTTGACGGCGAACGCCGTCCGGGCGCCGCGCGGCAGGTCCGCCCCCCGCTCCGCGACGGGGGGCCCCGACAGTGTGGGGGCGGAGGGTGTCGTCGTCATGAGCACCTCGGGGGTCGGAGCGTGGTGGATGCCGTGGCCGGCGGGGCGGGCTGTGGGGTTGGCGGGCGTGGCCGGGTGAGGCCTCGCGAACGCAACCTAGCAACCGCGGCGCGGCACCGGCATCCGTCCGCCCGGCAGGGGGTGTCCCGGACGCGAGGTTGGGAGGACACTGTCGGCATGGCCAAGCCCTACACCGTCGTGCGCACGACGACGATCGACGCCCCGGCGGAGCGCATCCACGCGCTCGTGCGCGACTTCCACGAGTGGACGAGGTGGTCCCCGTGGGAGGGGCTGGACCCGGAGATGAGGCGCACCTACTCCGGCCCGCCGGCCGGGGTCGGTGCCGCCTACGCGTGGAGGGCAACCGCAAGGCCGGCAAGGGCGCGATGACCATCACTGCGGACACCCCGCAGCAGGTCGACGTCGACCTCCACTTCGACAAGCCGTTCCCCGCCGACAGCCGCTTCGAGCTCGTGCTCACCCCTGCGGGCGAGCGCTCGACCGTCGTGGAATGGCGCCTGCACGGCGAGCTCAGCGGCATGACCAGGCTGTTCTCGCTCGTGAAGTCGATGGACTCGCTCGTCGGACCCGACTTCGAGAAGGGGCTGGCCCGGCTCAAGCGGCTCGCCGAGGCCGGCTGAGCGGGGTCACCACCGCACGTCGAGCGCGTCGGTGACGAGCACCGGGCCGGGTGCGGCCAGCCCGTCGCGCACCCCCGCCTGCGCGGCCAGCCCAGGGAAGGTCAGGCCGGTGCGCGTCTCGAGCTCGGCAATCGACACCGCATACGTGTCGAAGTCGTCGAGGTAGCCCGTCGCTGACAATAGGTCGGGGTCGATCTGCTGGGCGAGCACGAAGCAGTGGAACCGCAGCTCGTCCTCGAGGCGGTGGAGAATCACCTTCCAGTGCTCGCGCGGCACCTGCACGAGACCCCGGTACTGCGGGTCGTCGGCGCCGAGCACCGGCCCGCCGAACAGCGTGAGGCGGCGAGGCCCCAGACCTTCCTCGGCCAGAACGGCCGCCTCGAGCAGGCCTCAGTGGCGCTCGGCGTGGGACGGCATCGGCGCCGAGATCATGGGCCGGCGCAGTTCCACGTGGGGGCCGGTCCGATCCCCGAGGACTGGCGGGGGTTCTGCCTGCTCGGGAGGGGCCAACTGCTCTGGGACGGTCAGGAGGGCCTCGAGGCGAGGTATGCCGTGCAGTCGGTTCCCGGGGACTGCGGGGTCACCCACCTCGTGTTCACGAGGCGCTGACCGGCCGCCCTCGGGGCGGGGAGGCGGCGGTACGGCGCTCCTCGGCCGTCGGTGCGCCACGCGCAGCAGCCAGCGCCTGAGCACCGGCTCGCGGAGCAACAGGCGCGAGGGTCGGGCCCGGGCAGCGACGAGCCCGGTGACCCGGCTCACCCGGCTCACCCGGCTCGGGTGAGGCTGCCCACCAGGCGGTGACAGGGGGCGCCCGCGGGCGCTGGAATG
>DATITJ010000244.1:0-4292 GCA_035467935.1 Ornithinibacter sp. | reverse complement strand
GGCCGCCGCGGTGCGCAGCTCGCTGAGCTGGCCCTCCATCGCGCGCGACTGGTTGAGCGCGGCGGTCGCGAGCACCCGGTCGTCACGCCGCAGGGCCGCGACGACGTCGCGCAGGGTCGACGCGACGTCGCGCACCGTGCGGGCGGCCTCGGCCCGTGGTCGCCGCACCGGCGAGGTCGGCGCGATCGCACCGATGACGATCGCGACGACACCGCCGACGACGGCGTCGAGCCAGCGTGAGAACGCCACGCTCTGCTCGGCCACCAACGCCACGATGAACACCGACTGCACGCCGGCCTGGATCACGAGGAGGTGTCCCGAGGACAGCACGACCGCGATGCCCATCGCCACCACGACGACGAGCGCCATCTGCCACGCCCCGGTGCCGAGCACGAGCACCACGAGGTCGCCCACGAGCACACCGATCGCGACGCCGATCGTCACCTCCGCGATCCGGCGCAGCCGCTGCCCGTAGGTGAGGCCGAGGCAGAGGATCGCCGTGACCGGCGCGAAGAAGGGGTTCGGGTGGCCGAGCACGTGCTTCGCGACGAGCCACGAGAGCAGCACCGCGACGCCGATCTGCACGAGCAGCACCCACCGGTCGCGCAGGCGGTCGACCCCGCGGGCGAGGTTCGGCCGCAGGTCGTCGAGGATCACGCCGGCCCCGTGCGCAGCACGAGGTGCGCCGTGTCACGGGGGCGGGCCCCGGCGTACGCGGCGTCCTCCTGTGCGGCCCAGCGCTCCCAGTGGGGGGCGTAGGTGTCGCCGTCGCGGGCCAGCGCCCGCTCCTTGCGCAGCGGGTCGGGAGCCTCGAGCCAGACCCGCACCGCGGCATACGACGCGGCCGGCGGCACCAGCGCGCCGCAGCCCTCGACGACGAGGAGCGGCCCGGCCACCACCGTCACCGTGCGCCCGGGGCGGTCGCGCATCCAGTCCCACCGCCGGTAGGCCGGCTGCCCACCGCGGGCGAGCGGCTCCAGGACGCATCGGGTGAGGAGGTCGACCCCGGCGCGCAGGCCGTCCCAGCCGGGGTAGAGGTGGTCGAGGTGGACGGCCGGGCAGACCAGGGCCTCGGCGACGGCGGTGCCGAGCGCCGTCTTGCCGGTGCCGCTGCGCCCGTCGACGGCGACCACGAGGGTGGACCCGGACCCGGGTGCGGGAGAGGACGCGCGGGCGAGGGCCACCACGGCCGCGACGTGCGCCGGGTCGGCATGCTCGACCCCGGCGTGCTCGACCGGCGGGAGGGTCATGGCGGCGACTCTATGCTGGCTACATTGGGCACATGTCCGTGGCGGTCCGCGTCATCCCGTGCCTCGACGTCGACGACGGTCGGGTCGTCAAGGGCGTCAACTTCCTCGACCTGCGCGACGCGGGGGACCCCGTCGAGCTCGCCCGTCGCTACGGCGAGCAGGGTGCCGACGAGCTGACCTTCCTCGACGTCACGGCGAGCAGCGGCGACCGCGCCACGATGTTCGACGTCGTCGCCCGCACCGCAGAGCAGGTCTTCATCCCGCTCACCGTCGGGGGCGGCGTGCGCTCCGTGGACGACGTCGACCGGCTGCTGCGGGCCGGTGCCGACAAGGTCGGGGTCAACACCGCCGCGATCGCGCGGCCCGAGCTCATCGCCGAGACCGCGGACCGGTTCGGGGCCCAGGTGCTCGTGCTGTCGGCCGACGTGCGCCGCCGGCGCGACGACGCGGGCCACCCCACCGGCGGCTTCGAGGTGACGACCCACGGTGGGCGCACCCGCACCGGCATCGACGCCGTGGCCTGGTGCGCGCGGGCCGCCGAGCTCGGCGCCGGCGAGATCCTGCTCAACTCGATGGACGCCGACGGCACCAAGGACGGCTTCGACCTCGAGCTGATCCGGCTCGTGCGGGCCGAGGTGACCGTGCCGGTGATCGCCTCGGGCGGGGCCGGCGCCGTGGGGCACTTCGCGCCGGCCGTGCGGGCCGGGGCGGATGCCGTGCTCGCGGCGAGCGTGTTCCACTTCGGCGAGCTGACGATCGGCGACGTCAAGGCGGCGCTGCGGGCCGACGGCCAGCCCGTTCGCTGACCCGGGCGGCAGGGTGGTGTCCGGCCCTACCGAGTGCTCGCCACCAGGAGGCAGAACTCGCCCGGGGCGCGCGACCGGGTCGTGCTCAGACGCCGAGCTCGGCGGTGCGCAGCGACTCCACGGCGTCGGGCGCCCCCTCGAGCTCGACGGCGGCCACGCGGATCCGGCCCGAGCCGACGAGCAGCAGCTCGACGGGCTCGCCGGTGACCGTGACGACCGGCGCGTCCGGTGCGTCGGGTCCGGCCGTGATCGGCTCATGGCCCGGCGCGACGAGGCGCACCCCGACCGGGGAGCGGCGGAACATCAACGAGGCCGACCTCCGCAGCGCCGCGTGCACGGCGCGCGCCGTGCGCTCCGGCACCTCGCGGCGCGGGCCGATCGCGCCGTCCCCACGCAGCACGTCCTCGTGGTGCACGACGAGCTCGACGGTGTTGACGACCGCGTCGACGCGGCCCAGCCGGGTCGGCGACCACCACGGCGGGCCGGTGCGCACGGTCTCGACGAGCCCGGCCCAGTCGCCGCGGGCCAGGGCGTCCTGGGTGCGCTCGGTGTGCCCGGCGAACAGGGGCACCACGATGCCGACGGCGGCGTCCGGGCGGCGCTCGCGCAGCACGAGGTGGGCCGCGAGGTCGCGGGCGCGCCACGGGTCGCACAGCGTCGGCGCGTCGGGTCCGGCCTCGAGGAGGGTGTCGCACAGGGCTTCGCGTTCGGCCCGGGCGACGGGGGTGCGCTCGTCGGTGGTCATGGGAACCATCATGCGGCCCGCGACCACCGGATGCCGCCCCCCGCCGGCCCGGGGGACGGCCCCGGACCCGGCGGTCCCGGCGGCCACGGCAGAATGACCGGGTGCCCACCCCCCAGCCATCCCTCGACCCCGCCGTCGCCGCGCGCCTCAAGCGTGACGCGACGGGCCTGGTGGCGGCCGTCGTCCAGCAGCACGACACCGGCGAGGTGCTCATGCTCGGCTGGATGGACGACGAGGCGCTGCGCCGCACCCTCACCCAGGGCCGCGTGACCTACTGGTCGCGCAGCCGCCGGGAGTACTGGCGCAAGGGCGACACCTCGGGTCACGTGCAGCACGTGCGCTCGGTGGCCCTCGACTGCGACGGCGACACCCTCCTCGTGCGGGTCGACCAGGTCGGGGCGGCCTGCCACACCGGCGACCGCACGTGCTTCGACGCCGACGACCTCGGCGCCGTCGTCGCCGACCCCACGACGGCCGGCGACCCGGACGGCGCGGCGTGAGCCCGGCATCCGGCCCGTCCCCGGCATCCGGCCCGTCCAGCGCGTCCGACACGGCGGCGACGCCCGACCTCGCCTACGGGCAGACGTGGCCGAGCCTCGACGTCTTCGGCGTCCTCGCGCGCGACCGCCGCGTCATCCCCGTGGTGCGGCGGCTCATGGGCGACGCGGAGACCCCGGTCGGGGTCTACCGCAAGCTCGCCGGCGACCGGCCCGGCACGTTCCTCCTCGAGTCCGCCGAGCACGGCGGCGTCTGGTCGCGCTGGTCGATCGTCGGCGCGGCGAGCCGGGCCACGCTGACCGAGCGCGACGGCCAGGTGCACTGGGTGGGGGAGCCGCCGGTCGGCGTGCCCACCACGGGCCTCGCCACCGACGCCCTGCGCGGCACGATGGAGGCCCTCGCGACCGAGCCGATCGCGGGCCTTCCGCCGCTGACCGGCGGCATGGTCGGCGCGATCACCTACGACGCCGTGCGCCGCTGGGAGCGGGTCCCCAGCACGACGCCCGACGAGCTGCACCTGCCCGAGCTGGCCCTCATGCTCGCCACCGACCTCGCCGTGCTCGACCACACCGACGGCTCGATCCTCCTCGTCGCCAACGCGGTCAACTACGACGACACCGACGACCGGGTCGAGCAGGCGTGGGCGGATGCCGTGGCACGCCTCGACGCCATGACCCGCGCGCTCGCGGCCCCCGCGGAGAGCACCGTCGCGGTCGTCGACACCGACGCCGTCGACGCCGCGATCGCGCAGGTGCGCTCCAACACCACGCGCGAGCGCTACGAGGAGGTCGTCGAGCTCGCCAAGGAGGACATCCGGGCCGGGGAGGTCTTCCAGGTGGTGCTCTCGCAACGGTTCAGCCTCGACTGCCCGGCCGACCCGCTCGACGTCTACCGCGCGCTGCGGGCCGGCAACCCGAGCCCCTACATGTACCTGTTCCGGCTCCCGCACCCCGACGGCTCGTCCTACGCCGTCGTCGGCAGCAGCCCCGAGGC
>DATITJ010000243.1:0-4908 GCA_035467935.1 Ornithinibacter sp. | reverse complement strand
GATCCAGCCGTAGCCGGGCAGGGCCTCCCCGGTCTCCGAGCGCAGCTCGAGGTGGCTGCTGATCCACGGGTCGTCGGACTGCGAGGAGTCGACGTAGCTGCGGCCGGCCACGGCGTAGACCGTGTCCTGGTGCCACTCGCGGCCGAGCACCCTGCCCAGGCCCGAGCGCACGCCGTCGGCGACCACGAGGCGCTCGCACTCGATCTCGAACGTCTCGTCCCCGCGGGTGAAGGTCACCGCCGTGACGCGGCCCCCCTCGAGGCGGGCGTCGACGGCCTTGGCGCCCTCGACGCCCATGGCACCCGAGGCGAGCGCCTCGGTGCGGATGCGGTCGTCGAGCTCGGTGCGCGGCACGGCCGAGCCGTGGTCGGGCAACGATCCGCCGGGCCACGGCAGGTGGAGGGTCTGGCCGAACCCGTGGGCACGCAGGCCGCGGTTGACGGCGTGCTCGCGGACCCAGCCGCCCAGGCCCAGCAGGTCGAGCTCGGCCACCGCGCGGGGGGTCAGGCCGTCACCGCAGGTCTTGTCGCGGGGGAAGACGGCGGCGTCGGCGAGCACGACGTCCCGTCCGGCGCGCGCCGCCCACGCGGCCGCCGAGGCGCCCGCGGGCCCGGCGCCGACGACGAGGACATCGGTGCGCTGCGGGGTCTGTGACACGTGCGCATTCTCGCAAGGCGACCGGCCCGGCCCGAAATCGGGCCACCCAGCCCTCGACACCCTCCGTGAGCCGCGGCCGGTCGCGGACACCCTGCCGCCGATGCCGGGCGTCGGACATCCGGCGTGGAGTCGGGCCGTCAGCCGGCCAGGGCCGCGGCCGCCAGGGCGCGCAGGTCGGCGTGCGCCTGCCGGTGGGTGCCCCGGTCGACGCGCACCTCGACCACGGCCAGGCCGTCGGGGCGCGCGGTGACGGCGGCGGCCAGGGCCTCGGGGTCGGGCGCGCGGGTGTGGCGGATGCCGTGGGCCCGACAGAGCGCGACCAGGTCGGTGCCGGTCGGCGTGCCGAAGACGCGCTCGAAGTCGGCGGCGCGCTCCGGGGCGCCGTGCTCGAGGGTCGTGAAGATGCCGCCCCCGTCGTCGTTGACGACGACGAGGGTGAGGTCGGGTGTCGGCTCGTCGGGGCCGACGAGCAGCCCGTTCGTGTCGTGGAGGAAGGTCAGGTCGCCGACCACGGCGTATGCCGGGCGGCCAGGGTTCGCGAGCGCCGCACCGACCGCGGTCGAGACGACGCCGTCGATGCCGGCCAGGCCGCGGTTGGCGAGCACCTCGCCCGCGACGGCGCCCCTCGAGGCGAGGTCGAGGTCTCGCACGGGGTTCGACGAGCCGAGGACGAGCAGGGCGTCCGCAGGCAGCGACGCGGCGACGGTCCGGGCGACGGCGAGACCCGAGGGCCACGGGAACGACTGGGCGGCAACGGCATCCGCGACGTCGCGACCGGCGGACCCCCAGGCCTCGGCCCACGCCCCCGGCTCGGCGGCAGGGGGCGGCGCTCCGGCGCCGAGCACGGCGGGCGGGTGGACAGCTGCAGCGACGTGCGCCGGGTCGGGCCACTGGCCGCCCTCGGACACGACCTCGACACGCACACCCGGCCGACGCAGCAGCGCCCCGACGGCGCGGGACAGGGTGATGCGGCCCACGACGACGACGCGCTCCGGCTCGTGCGCGTCGAGCCAGTCGGTCGCCGTGAGGATGAGCGGTCCGTGTGGGAGCGACGCGGCCCGCACCGACCGTGGCCCGAAGGGCTCCGCCACGACGGGGTGACGGCGCCCGGCGGCCCAGGCGACGGCGGCCTGCGCGACGTGCGGGTCGCGGGTGCGGCCGATGAGGACCAGGGTGCGCTCGACGTGCGGCATCCCCGGGCCGACACCGACACCGACACGGGCCCGGGCGCGGGCGACCTCATCGGCGTCCACCGGCTCCGCTCCATGGGCAGGTGACCCGTCGGGGGCGGTCGCTCGCGCGGCCGACGCCGGGCCGACCTGCACCCAGGGCGCGTCGCCGGCGCGACCGTCGAGGCTGTCGGGCCACTCGGGCGCCGTCGGGTCGGGGGCGAGCGGCTCACGCAGCGACACGTTGAGGTGCACCGGCCCGGGCCCTCCCCCGATCGCCCCGGTCGCAGCCGCGAGTGCGCGGCAGGCCGTGCTGCGCCAGAACGGCGCGAGCCCCGGGCGGAGCACCGGCGCGGGGAGGTCGGCGAACCACCGGGTGCTCGCGCCGAAGATGCCCGGCTGGGCGGTGGTCTGGTTCGCTCCCGTCCCACGGAGCTCGTGCGGCCGATCCGCGGTGAGCACCAGGAGTGGCACTCCCGCGTGGTGGGCCTCGAGCACGGCGGGGTGGAGGTTGGCGACGGCGGTGCCCGAGGTCGTGACGACGGCGACGGGTGAGCGCGAGCCGAGGGCGAGGCCGAGCGCGAGGAACCCGGCACTGCGCTCGTCGACGCGCACGTGCAGCCGCAGGCGGCCGGCCCGCTCGGTGGCGAGCACGGCGTAGGCCAGCGGGGCCGACCTGGAGCCCGGGCAGAGCACGACCTCACGGACGCCACCGCGCACCAGCTCGTCGACGAGGACGGTGGCCAGCGCCTTGGACGGGTTCACGGCGGTGAGTCTGCCACTGCCCCGGGCGGCGGACGGCCTCGTTCGACCACGACCTCGGACACCGACCGCACGGGCGCGCCGAGGAACGCCCCGGCCGACGCCTGCCACGCGTCGAGGCCCGCGACGGTGCCCCTCGGCGCCGCCTCGGCGACCCGGACGGTGTCGACGTAGCCGGCGAGCCCGTGGCGCGAGACGTCGACGGGGCCGCCAGCCGCCGGCGCGACCACGGTGAGCCACGACGCCCCGGCCGGGTTGGGCGTGAGGTCGAGCCGCGGCACGGGGTCGTCGGCGTGCTCGACCGACAGGACCCGGACCGACGACGGCACGGGGAACAGCCCCACCGGCGACCCCGACGTCACCACGTGCGTCACCCGGTGCTCGCCCCGGAAGACCGGGTCGCTCGCGAGCGCGGCGGCGAGGATGCCGCCCTGGCTGTGCCCGACGAGCAGCACCGGGTCGTCGGGGGTGGCGCGGCCCGAGCGCGACCGGGCGAGGCCGAGGGCCGCGGTCACCCCCGCGGCCGCGACGGTCGCCTCGCCCGTCAGCGCGCACGTCGGTCGTGAGGTCGAACGGGTTGGGCCCGGCCCGCGGTGACCACTCCTGGGTCCCCGGCACCACGACGACCCACGCCGCGCCGCCGTCGCCCCGGGTCGTCTCGAGCACCCGCACGCGGCCTCCGTCAAGCCCTTCACCTGCGGCGACGAGGTCAGCGAGACCGGGCACCTGCCCCGGCACGTCCCCGTCACCGACGAGCGGCCCGCGCAGCGTCGGCGCCACGTCGCGCACGACCGGAGCGCCGGTGCCTCCTCGGGGTGGCGGCGCCACGACCCCGTCGACGAGCCACCCCCCGCGCGCGGCGAGGTCCGCGCCGGCCCTCACGCCGGCGAGCAGGCCCGTCACACCGCGCTCGACCTCGGCGTACGCCCGGGCGGCCCCCCGCAGCCCGACCGCGAGCGCGTCCAGCGCGAGCGCCTCGCCCCAGGCGCCACCCGGGCCGACGACGCCGACCGCCTCACCCTCGAGCCGTAGCCACCGGGCGACGAGCGCGACGTCGACGAGTCGACGGACCCTCGGCACGCCGGCGGCCGCGAGCGCCCCGGCGAGCCGCCCGGCGTCCTCACGCACCGCGTCGGCCAGCGCCGCCACCCGCCCGGCCGTCGCCAGGAGCGCGTCGGAGCGGACGCCGGCCCTCACGGCATCCGGGCACCTGCCGCGTCGGCCACGACCCGCTCGACCACGGCCGCCAGGCGTGCCTCCGCCGCCAGCTCGTCGTACGCGTCGGCGAGCGTGCCCAGCCGGCGCGACAGCACCGAGAGTGCGGTCACCCGCTCCTGGACGGCCTGCTGGTAGGCCTCGGCAGCGCCTCCCTCCCACCACACCAGCGCCGACCTGGCCAGGGCCGCCCGGCGTTCGTCCATCCGCACCGAGGCCGCCCTCGCCTCGCGGCCCAGCTGCTGCGCCGCCGCGGCCAGGTCGTGGTGCCCGATGTCCCCCATCGACTCCCCTCCTCACCCGCCCGTCCCCACGGGCCTGCCCCGACCCTCGCCCGAGCGACACGGCTGCGACACCCCCGGCCCGGACCTGTGGACCGACCCGCGCCCGTCGAGCCGCCTGTGGACGGGCGGCACCTACGCTGGCGGCCATGCCGCACCACGACCTCGTCATCATCGGCAGCGGCTCGGGGAACTCGCTGCTCACCCCCGAGCTCGACGGCCTCGACGTCGCGATCGTCGAGGGCGGCACGTTCGGCGGCACCTGCCTGAACGTCGGCTGCATCCCGACGAAGATGTTCGTCCTGCCTGCCGACCGGGTGCGCGACGCCGAGGACGCGCGCCGGCTCGGCGTGACGTTCGACGTCCCCACGGTCGACTGGCCCGGCATCCGGGACCGCGTCTTCGGACGCATCGACCCGATCTCCGAGGGCGGCCGCGCCTACCGCGAGCAGCAGGACCACACGACGCTGTATGCCGCCCACGCACGCTTCACGGGCGTGCGGCGCCTCGCGCTGTCGACGGGTGAGGAGGTCACCGCCGAGCGCATCGTGGTCGCTGCGGGCGCCCACGCCGTCGGCCTCGACGTCGACGGGCTGCGCGAGCCCGACCCGGAGCGCGGGCTGCACACGTCCGACACGGTCATGCGCCTCGAGTCCCTGCCGCCCCGGATGGCCGTCATCGGTGGTGGTTACGTGGCCTGCGAGATGGCGCACGTGTTCTCCTCCCTCGGCGTGCACGTCACCCAGGTGCAGCGCGGCCCGACCCTCCTGCGCCACCACGAGGTCGAGGTCGCCCGGCGCTACACCGAGGTCGCGCGTCGCCAG
>DATITJ010000242.1:0-19042 GCA_035467935.1 Ornithinibacter sp. | reverse complement strand
CCTCGGCCCGGCGACGGAGTGCGCCCAGCCCCGTGCACGGGGCGTCGACGAGCACCCGGGCGTAGGCCGCGGGCTCGTCCTCGCCGACCTCGCGACCGTCGGCCGTGCGCACCTCGACCTGCCGGCCGAGCGGCGCGGCGTGACGCGAGAGGGCTCCGAGCGTGGTGCGGACCAGCTCGGCGCGGTGGGGGCTGACCTCGACCGCGGTGAGGTCGGCGCCGGTGGCCACGGCGAGCGCCCCGAGCACGCCCGCCTTGCCGCCGGGCCCGGCGCACAGGTCGAGCCACCGGGCCGGCACGTCGGGGCCGACCTCGGCTCGGGCGAGCGCGAGGGCGACCAGCTGGGAGCCCTCGTCCTGCACCGAGGCCCGTCCCTGGCGCACGGCGGCGACACCACCGGGGTCGCCGCCGTGCAGCACCGCCCCGAGCGGCGAGATGGTGCTCGGCTCGGCGTCGGCCGCGTCGACGAGCTCGCCGACGGTGCTCAGACCGGGGCGGGCGACGAGGTGCACGCGCGGGGGGTCGTTGTCGGCCTCGAGGAGGGCGTCGAGCTCGGCGTCGACCGTCTCGGGGGTGGCCCGGCCGTGGCCGAGCAGCGCGGCCCGCATCGCGGTGACGACCCACTCGGGGTGGCTGTGCCGCACGGCGAGCGCGGCGGCTCCCCCACCCTCGGGCGCGACGGCCTCCTGCCACTCCTCGAACGTCCGCTCGCTGATCCGGCGCATCACGGCGTTGACGAAGCCACCGGCCCCGGCGCCCGCGACCACCTTGGCCAGTCCCACCGTCTGGTCGGCGGCCGCGTGGGTGGCGACACGCATGCCGAGCAGCTGGTGGGCACCCAGGCGCAGCGCGTCGAGCACCTGCGGGTCGATGCGGGTCGTCGGCCGGCCCGCGGCGTCGGCGATGACCGCGTCGTAGAACCCCTGCCAGCGGATCGTGCCGAAGCCGAGCTCGGTCGCGAAGGCCGCGTCGCGCCCCTCGAGGTGGTGGCGGCGCAGGATGTTCGGCAGCTCGAGGTTGGCGTAGGCGCCGTCGGCGACCGCGCGCAGGAGCGTGTATGCCGCGAAGCGCGTCGGCTCCGCGCGCTGGGTGCGCCGCGACGGCGCGGTGGCGCTGCGCTGGCGCGGGCCGCGCCGGTCGCCGCCACCGCCTCGCCGGCCGGGTCCGTCGGGTCCGTCAGCCATCGAGGTGGTCTCCTGTCGTGAGGCGGACCCCGCGGGCCCAGTCGGCGGCCGGCATCGGCTTCCTGCCGTGCGGGCGCACCTCGCCGAGCTCGACGGGCACCGAGCCGGTGCCGACGAGCACGGCCCGCTTCGTCACGTGCAGCTCGCCGGGTCGCAGCGCCGGGCCGTCGCCGGCCCCCATGACCCGCGAGGGTCCGCCGGGGCCGGACAGTGTCGGTCCCGTCGGGCCGGCGCACCGCACCGGCCCGACCTTGAGCCGCTCCCCGCCGTAGGTCGTCCACGCCCCGGGCGCCGGCGTGCAGCCGCGCACGTGCCGGTCGACGACGTGGGCGGGCAGCTGCCAGCGCACCCGGGCCTCCTCGGTCGTGAGCTTGGGGGCGTGGCTGACCCCGTCGAGGGCCTGCGGCACCGCGCGCACCGAGCCCTCCTCCAGTGCGTCCATGGTCGCGACGAGCAGCCCGGCGCCGGCGTGGGCGAGGCGGTCGAGCAGGGCGCCGGCCGTGTCGTGCGGCCGCACCGTCTCGGTGAGGGTCCCGAGGACGGGTCCGGTGTCGAGCCCCTCCTCGAGCACGAAGGTCGTGGCCCCGGTGACCTCGTCGCCGGCCATGACGGCGCGCTGCACGGGGGCGGCGCCGCGCCACGCGGGCAGCAGCGAGAAGTGCAGGTTGACCCACCCGTGCACGGGCACGTCGAGCGCGGCCGGTGGCACGAGCGCGCCGTAGGCGACGACCGGGCAGCAGTCGGGCTCCAGCGCGCGCAGCCGCGCGAGGAACTCGGGGTCGCGGGGGGTCGCAGGGGTCAGCACCTCGAGACCGCGCCCGAGCGCGACCTCCTTGACCGGCGAGGGCGCCGGCGTGCGGCCGCGCCCGCTGCGGGCGTCGGGCCGGGTCACGACGGCGACGACGTCGTGCCGCGACTCCAGCAGGGCGAGCAGCGATGGCACCGCGGTGTCGGGGGTGCCGGCGACAACGAGACGCACTCAGCGCCTCCCGAAGGCCGCGTGCGGGCTGACCCTGACGACCGGCGTGGTCGTGCCCCAGTCGGCCTCGCGGACGAGGCGCATCGCCTCGCGGCGCTGCTCGGGGTCGAGCCGGTCGACGAAGAGGATGCCGTCGAGGTGGTCGGTCTCGTGCTGCACCGCCCGCGCGAGGAGGTGGGTGCCCTCGACGGTCACCGGGTCCCCGAACATCGTGCGGCCGCGCGCGACGACCTGCAGCGCTCGCGGGGTGTCGAAGCGCAGCCCGGGGAAGGACAGGCAGCCCTCGGGGCCGCTCTCCTCCTCGTCGCCGAGGCTGAGGTCGGGGTTGACGAGGTGCCCCACGACACCGTCGACGTGGTAGGTGAACACCCGCAGGCCGACCCCCAGCTGGGGGGCCGCGAGCCCGGCGCCACCGGCATCCAGCATGGTGTCGGTGAGGTCGCCGACGAGGCGGCGCAGCGCGGCGTCGAAGTCGACGACCGGCTCCGCGGGGGTCCGCAGCACGGGGTCGCCGAAGAGGCGGACGGGGGTGACGCTCACGCCCGGGAGTCTAGGGGTCGCACCGTGGGGCTCGTCCCGCTCAGGTGGGGTCAGGGGGGTCGACGCGCACCGTGACGGGCTCGGGGTCCTTGCGCGCCGACGCCCTGGCGCGCATGGCCGCGAGCTCGCGGGTCAGCTCGGGGCCGTCGGCGCGCGGCACGGTGACGATCGTGCGCCACCGCTCCGGCGACCCCGGCGCTGCCGCGCCGTGCGGCAGCGGCCCGAGCACCGCGGCGGATGCCGGGAGCTCCAGCTCCGCGACCGCCGCCTCGAGCGCCCGGCGCGCCCCGGTGACGGTCGCGAGCCTCGCGGTGGGCGGCAGGGACAGCTCGCGCCGCTCGGTGAGCTCGCGCTCGGCGAACCATGCGGGGTCCCAGCGCACGAGGGCCTCGACGGCCGGCACCGACACGTCGGTCGGCGCCCCCGCGAGGACGACCCGCCCTCCCTCGGACGCCGGCCGCACGAGGGCCGCCGCGGCCAGCCAGCGGCGCAGCGACTCCTCCCCGGCGAGGAGCGTGGGCCGGTCGAGCAGGGCCCAGGCGTCGAGGAGCAGGGCAGCGGCATACCCCTCGGGGGCGACCGGCTCGGCGCCCGGCGTCGACACGACGAGCCGCGGCCCGGCCCCGACGACGTCGAGCACGGTGCCGGCGCCCGACCGCTCGACGGGCACCCCGGGGAACGCCCGGCCCAGCTCCTCCGCGGTGCGTCGTGCCCCCACGACCGAGGACCGCAGCCGGTGGCCGCCGCACGCCGGGCACGCGAAGGCCGTCTCCACCCGACCGCACCACCGGCACGCGGGCGGGCCCTGCGGACCGGACAGCGCCAGTGGACCCGCGCACGAGGTGCAGCGCGCCGGCCGGCGGCACTCCTGGCACGACAGCGACGGGAGGTACCCCCGCCGGGGCACCTGCACGAGCACCGGCCCCTGCGCGAGGGCGTCCTTGGCGGCGCGCCACGCCGGCGTCGGCAGGTGTGCCGCGGCCACCGCGGCGTCGCGGTCGGCGTCGTGCCCCTCGCCGGCGACCCGCACCGACGGCACCGCCCGCCGCAGCTCCGCCCGGGCCGCCTCCACCGGGGTGAGCACCTGCCGCTCGACGAGGTCGGCGACGGCGACCGAGCGGCTGAAACCCGCCGCCAGGGCCGCCGCACCCTCGTGCACGGCCCGGGCCAGCAGCACCTCGCGGACATGGGGGTAGGGCGCGCGCGGCTCGTCGAGGAGGTCGTCGCCGTCGTCCCACCAGGCGACGAGCCCGAGGTCGTGCACCGGGGCGAATGCCGCCCCCCGGGTCCCCACCACCACCTGCGCGTGCCCGCGCAGCGCCTTCAGGTATGCCGTGTACCGCGCCTGAGGCCCCTGGTCGGCCGTGAGGCGGGTGTGCCGGCCGGGGCCGAGCACCTCGGTGAGGGCGGCCTCGACCCGCGTGACGTCGCGGTGGTCGGGCACCACGAGCACGGCGCCGCGGCCGCCCTCGACGGCCGCCCGCGCCGCCTCGGCGAGCAGCACCGGCCAGTCGCGCCCCGCGGGCGCCGGCAGCGTGAGGAGCGACGCGGTGGGGGCACCGCCTCCCGTGACGTGGGCGAGGAAGGCGGCGCCCACGGCATACGGCGACCAGGCCTGCGGCGGCCGCTCGGGCAGCGCGGTCGGGTCGGTGGGCTCGAGCGCCAGGGCCTTCTCGGCCGTCGCGTGCCGCGGCGGCACGGCCAGGCGCAGCACGTCACCGAGCGACCCGGCATACCGGTCGGCGACCGTGCGGGCGGCGGCGAGCACCGCCGGGCTGAGCACCGCCTCGGGCGAGACGACCTTGCGCAGCGGGCTCAGCCGGCCGACGTGCTCGGCCTCGGCGCGCCGCTCGAGGACGAACCCGTCGAGGTCCTGACCGGCGAAGCGCACCTTGACACGCACCCCCGGCAGGGCCGTGCCGGCCATCGAGGTGGGGACGGCGTACTCGAAGGGCCGGTCGAGGTGGGCCAGCCCCGTGTCGACCTGGACCAGCGCGACGGGGAGGTGGTCGGCGGTGGGGTCGTCGCCGGCGAGCCGTCGTGGGCGGCGCACGGCGGCACGCGGCGCCAGCAGCGCGAGCTGCGCGTCGTCGTCCTCCTGCCCCACCTCGGTCACGGCCCCGAAACTAGCGGAGCCCACCGACCCCGTGGGGGCCGGTGGGCTCTCGTCGTGGACGACCGGGTGGGGGGTCAGCCCCGCACGGCCCGCTGCAGGGCCTCGACGCGGTCGGTGCGCTCCCACGTGAAGCCGTTGTCGACGCCCGCGGCCGAGGTGCGCCCGAAGTGGCCGTAGGCGGCGGTCACCTTGTAGATCGGGCGGAGGAGGTCGAGGTCCTCCAGGATCGCGGCCGGGCGCAGGTCGAAGGTCGCGAGGATGGCGTCCTGGATCTTCCCGGCGGGCACGGTCTCGGTGCCGAAGGTCTCGACGTACAGGCCGACCGGGTGGGCCCTGCCGATGGCGTAGGCGACCTGCACCTCGCAGCGGGTGGCCAGGCCGGCCGCGACGACGTTCTTGGCCACCCAGCGGGTGGCGTACGCCGCGGAGCGGTCGACCTTGCTCGGGTCCTTGCCCGAGAAGGCGCCCCCACCGTGGCGGGCCAGGCCGCCGTAGGTGTCGACGATGATCTTGCGGCCGGTGAGGCCCGCGTCGCCCATCGGGCCACCGATGACGAACTTGCCGGTGGGGTTGATGTAGGCGCGGTAGTCGTCGGTGCGCAGGACGGTGCCGGCCTCGTGCAGCTCGGCGAGGACGGGGTCGATGACGTGCGAGCGGATGTCGGGCTCGAGCATGCCCTCCAGCGAGATGTCCTCGGCGTGCTGGGTCGACACGACGACGGCGTCGAGCGAGACGGCGCGGTCACCGTCGTAGGCGATGGTGACCTGGGTCTTGCCGTCGGGGCGCAGGTAGGGCAGCTCGTGGCTCTTGCGGACGGCCGTGAGTCGCTCGGCGAGGCGGTGCGCGAGGAAGATCGGCAACGGCATCAGCTCGGGCGTGTCGTCGCACGCGTAGCCGAACATCAGGCCCTGGTCGCCGGCGCCCTGCTTGTCGAGGGGGTCGACCCCGCCGGTGCGGCTCTCGTAGGCCGTGTCCACGCCCTGCGCGATGTCGGGGCTCTGCTGGCCGATCGACGCGCTCACACCGCAGGAGGCGCCGTCGAAGCCCTTGGTCGAGCTGTCGTAGCCGATGGCCAGCACGGTGTCGCGCACGATCTTCGGGATCTCGACGTAGGCCTCGGTCGTCACCTCACCGGCGACGTGGACCAGGCCGGTCGTCACCATGGTCTCGACGGCGACGCGGCTGCGCGGGTCCTGCGCGAGCAACGCGTCGAGGATCGAGTCCGAGATCTGGTCGCAGATCTTGTCCGGGTGCCCCTCGGTGACGGACTCGGACGTGAAAAGGCGTGCGGACACGCGGGACTCCTTCGTGGGGTGGGGCTGCCGCGGCGGCCGGCCGCGGCGTGCCCGGACAATCTACCCCCGGCGCCGTCCGCGATGCCGACCCTCCCCCACGGGGCGGGAGACCGAGGTGCTCCCGGCCGGGGTCAGAGGAGCGGCAGGACGGCGTCCCAGACGGCGTCGGCGATCTCGCGCTTGGGAGCCGGCCCGACGTCGGTGACCGTGTCGGAGCCGCGGCGCAGCAGGTGCACCGTGCTCTCGTCGCGCCCGAACGTCACGCCGACGCCCACCTCGTTGACGACGAGCAGGTCGCACCCCTTGCGCTCGAGCTTGGCCCGGCCGTGGTCGAGCACCGAGCCCGTGTCGTCGCCGGTCTCGGCGGCGAACCCGACGATGACGGGCGAGGCGGCGGCCCCGCGCGCCCGCACCAGGCCGGCGAGGACGTCGGGGTTGCGCACGAGCGGCACGACCGGGGCGGACTCGTCGGCCGTGCCGTCGGCCCCCGCGTCGTGGGTCTTCTTGATCTTGTGGTCGGCGTAGGCGGCCGGCCGGAAGTCGGCGACGGCAGCGGCCATGACGACGACGTCGGCGCCGCGCGAGGCGGCCGTGACGGCCGCCTCGAGCTCGAGCGCGGTCTCGACGGGCACGACCTCGACCCCCGCGGGGGCGGGCAGCGACGAGGACGACACGAGCGTGACGCGGGCGCCGCGGGCGGCGGCGGCCTCGGCGAGGGCGTGACCCTGCTTGCCCGAGGAACGGTTGCCGAGGTAGCGCACCGGGTCGAGCGGCTCGCGCGTGCCGCCGGCGCTCACGACGACGTGGCGGCCCGCCAGGTCGCCGTGGAGGGGTGCCGTGCCCCCGCCGACGTGACCCGCAGCGGCGGCCGCGCCGGCGAGCTCACGCACGCACACGGCATACAGCTCCTCGGGCTCGGGGAGGCGGCCCGCGCCGGCGTCGCGGCCCGTGAGGCGGCCGGATGCCGGGGGCACGACGTGCACGCCGCGCTCGGTGAGCGTGGCGACGTTGGCCTGGGTGGCGGGGTGCTCCCACATCTCGGTGTGCATGGCCGGGGCCATGACGACCGGGCAGCGGGCCGTGAGAAGCACGGTGGTGAGCAGGTCGTCGGCCTGGCCGCTCGCGGCGCGCGCCAGCAGGTCGGCGGTCGCGGGCGCGACGACGACGAGGTCGGCCTGCTGCCCGATGCGCACGTGGGGCACCTCGGTGATGTCCGACCAGACGTCGGTGTGCACCGCCCTGCCGGACAGCGCCGACCAGGTGGCCGCACCGACGAAGTGCAGCGCCGCGGCAGTGGGCACGACCGTGACGTCGTGGCCGCCCTCGGTGAGCAGGCGCAGGAGCGAGCACGCCTTGTACGCCGCGATGCCCCCGGCCACCCCGAGGACGACCTTCACGAGGTCACTCCTCGGTGGGAGTGGAGGTCAGCAGCCCCTCGTTGATCTCGCGCAGCGCGATGGACATCGGCTTCTCGTGGACCTCGGAGTCGACGAGCGGGCCGACGTACTCGAGCAGGCCCTCCTGCAGCTGCGCGTAGTAGGCGTTGATCTGGCGGGCCCGCTTGGCCGAGTAGAGGACCAGCGCGTACTTGGAGTCGGCGCGCTCGAGGAGCTCGTCGATCGGGGGGTTGGTGATGCCGATGGGGTCGGCCACGGTTCCGGACACGCTGGATCTCACTTACCTTCGGTGACGGGGTTTCTCATCAATGATACGAGTTCGTCGGCCGCACGCCGAACGTCGTCGTTGAGCACGGTGACGTCGAACTCCCGTGCGGCGGCCATCTCGACCCGCGCGGTGGCGAGCCGGGCCTCCCGCTCCTCCTCGTCCTCGGTGCCCCGACCGACGAGTCGGCGCACCAGCTCGTCCCACGTGGGCGGGGCGAGGAAGACGAAGAGCGCGCCGGGCATCGTGTCGCGCACCTGGCGCGCGCCCTGGAGGTCGATCTCGAGCAGGGCCGGCCGACCGGCGGCCATGGCCCGCTCGACGGGACGGCGGGGCGTGCCGTACCTCGCCCGGCCGTGCACGACGGCCCACTCGAGCAGCTCGCCCTCGCGGGCCATCCGGTCGAACTCGGCGTCGTCCACGAAGTGGTAGTGGAGGCCGTCGACCTCACCGGGCCGGGGACTGCGGGTCGTCGCGGACACGGAGAGCCACACCTCGGGGAAGTGCTCCCGCACGTATGCCGCGACAGTCCCCTTCCCGACCGCGGTGGGTCCGGCGAGGACGGTGAGGCGGGAGCGGCCCGTCACGCCCGCCCGAAGCGGTCGAGGAGGGCGGAGACCTGGTTCTGGCCCAGGCCACGGACCCGGCGGCTCTCGGAGATGCCGATCTCCTCCATGATCTGGCGGGCCCGGACCCGGCCGACGCCGGGCATGGACTCGAGCAGGGCCGAGACGCGCATCTTGCCGATGACGTCGTTGGTCTTGCCGTCGGTGATGACCTGCCCCAGCGAGGCACCGGAGTGCTTGAGGCGGTGCTTGACCTCGGCGCGCTCTCGACGGGAGGCCGCGGCCTTCTCGAGGGCGGCCGAGCGCTGTTCAGGGGTGAGCGGCGGAAGGGCCACAGGAGGGTTCCTTGTCGACGATGCAGGAGCTGGCTTCTCGACTCCCGGCTGTACCCGTACGACTCTAGCGCGCAGGTCAGGGCACCCGTGAGCGCCCCGCCGGGGCGGCGCGTGGGTGGGCCGGCCCTGCAGGGCCGGGCTCAGACGGCGGCCCGCACCGCCGCGGCCTCGCGCACCGCCGCGTCGGCGAGGGCGGTGACCGACGGCCCGGCCGTCAGGACCGAGCGCGACACGTTGGGCAGCACGTTGCCGACGGCGGCGCCGAACACCGCGCGCAGGTCGCCCGGGCCGGCGCCCTGCGCGCCGAGGCCGGGCGCGAGCAGCGGCGCCGCGCTGGCGGCGAGGTCGAGGCCCAGGCGCGACACGGCATCCCCGACCGTGGCCCCGACGACGAGGCCGACGTGGCCCAGCCCGCCCCGTGCCGCCGCGTCGGCGTTGTCGGCGGTGGCGCCGGCGACGACGGATGCCGCGACCGAGCGACCCCCGGCGTCGGCGTGCTGCACCTCGGGCCCCTCGGGGTTCGACGTCAGGGCGAGCACGAACACGCCGCGCCCGGTGGCCGCGGCGAGGTCGAGCGCGGGGCGCAGGGAGCCGTAGCCGAGGAAGGGGCTCACGGTGAGGGCGTCGGCACGGCCGGGGCCCTCGTCGGACAGGAACGCCTGCGCGTAGGCCTCCATCGTCGACCCGATGTCGCCGCGCTTGGCATCGAGGATGGTCAGCGTGCCGGCGTCGCGCAGGCCGGCCAGCACCCGCTCGAGGACGGCGACGCCGCGCGAGCCGAAGACCTCGAAGAAGGCCGACTGGGGCTTGACGACGGCCACGCGCCCCGCGAACGCCTCGACGCAGGTCATCGCGAAGCGCTCGAGCCCCGACAGGTCGACCGGCAGGTCCCACGCCTCGAGCAGCGCGCGGTGGGGGTCGATGCCGACGCACAGCGGGCCGTGCTCGTCCATCGCGGCCCGCAGGCGCACGCCGAACGGGGTGGGGGTCGTCACGGGTGGACCGTCCTGTCGTGGGCGATGCCGACGACGTCGGCGAAGCGGGTGAAGCCGTGGCGGTCGAGCTCGGCCTCGAGCTCGTCGACGACCCGACGCGGGCGCGACGGGTCGTTGAAGGTCGCGGTGCCGACCTGCACGGCCGAGGCCCCCGCGGCGACCCGCTCGAGGGCGTCGCGCCCGGTGCGCACTCCCCCGACCCCGATGAGCGGCGCGGTGGGCAGTCGACCCTCGCGCATCGCGGCGGTGACCTGCCAGAGCGCGCGCACCGCCACGGGGCGCACGGCCGGGCCGGACAGCCCACCGGTGACGCCGGCGAGCTGGGGGCGCAGCAGGTCGGTGTCGATGACCATGCCGAGCAGGGTGTTGATCATGGTGAGGCCGTCTGCGCCGGCCGCCAGCGCCGCGTCCGCGATGCCGACGATGTCGGTGACGTCGGGGGTGAGCTTGGCGAAGATCGGGGTGCCCGAGGGCAGCCGCTCGCGCACGATGCGCACGACCCGCTCCGACGACACCGGGTCGCAGGCGAAGACCAGTCCACGGTTGGCGACGTTGGGGCAGGAGATGTTGACCTCGACCCCGACGACGGCGGCGTACGCGGGACTGGCGGCGAGCCGTTGGGCGACGTCACCGAACTCCTCGGCCGTGTTGCCGGCGATCGAGACCAGCGCCCTGGCCCCCACCGACGCCAGCCAGGCGAGGTCCTTCTCGACGAAGGCGTCGATCCCCGGACCCTGCAGGCCGATCGAGTTGAGCATGCCGGATGCCGTCTCGGCCATCCGCGGCGTGCCGCGACCCGAGCGCGGCGCGGCCATGACCGTCTTGGTCACGAAGGCGCCGAGCTCGGAGACGGGGAAGAAGCGGTGCAGCTCCTGGCCGTTGGCCGCGCAGCCGGATGCCGTCATCACCGGGTTCGGCAGGGTGACCGGCCCCAGCGCGGTCCTCATGTCGGCCATCAGTGACCCCCGAGCCGCGGCGCGCCCACGGCGTCGTCCGGCACCCGGCAGATGCCGTCGCCGAACGCGTCCCAGCGCACCCGCTCACCCCGGAAGACCGGGCCCTCGACGCACGAGCGCACCATGCGGGTGACGCCGTCGTCGCCGGCGACCGGTATGACGCAGGTCATGCAGACGCCGACACCGCAGGCCATCGACTCCTCGACGGCGACCTGGGCGACCGCGCCGTGGGCGGTCGCGATGTCGGTGACCGAGCGGAGCATCGCCATCGGGCCGCAGCCGTAGACGACGCCCGCGTCGGTGCGGTCGATGACCTCGCCGAGCACGTCGGAGACCCAGCCCCGGCGACCCGCGGAGCCGTCGTCGGTCGTGACACTCACACCGTCGGCGGTGCGCCGGGCCTCCACGACGCCGAAGAGGCGGTCCTGGGATGCCGCGCCCAGCACCATCTCGACGTGGCAGCCACGCTCGCGCAGCGCCTCGGCGAGCCAGAACAACGGTGCCGAGCCGTAGCCGCCGCCGACCAGCACGCACGGCACCGGGTCGGCGGGCAGCGGGAACGGCCGGCCGAGCGGCGCGACGACGTCGACGGCGTCGTGCACGCGCAACCGGGTGAGCCACTGGGTGCCGGGGCCGTGCGCGGCGACGACGACGTCGACGGTGCCGCCGTAGGTGCCCGAGGCCTTGACCTTGTGGATCGAGAAGCAGCGCCGCAGGAGGTTGGCCGACGTGGGGCCGCCGACCGCCAGGGCGACGAACTGACCGGGCCGGGCCAGCTCCGCGACGCCCGGCGCGACGAGGGTGAGGTGGTGGTACGCCCCGACCCGTCGCGTGGCGATGAGCTCGCCGGTGACCTGGACGACCCCGCTCACGCCGTGGCCTCCACGCCGTAGAGGTCGAGGGCCGCCGCGTGGTCCTGCAGCGAGGTGACGCCGAGGTCGCCGGTGATGACCGCCTCGATCGCCTGCACCGCCGCCGCGAGCTGCTGCACCGTGGTGATGATCGGCTTGTCCATCGCCGTGGTCGCCGCGCGGATGGCGTAGCCGTCGGCCCGGGCCGAGGCGCTCGGCCCGCTCGGGCTGTTGACGACCATGTCGATCTCGCCCGCGTTGATCCAGTCGACGATCGAGCGTCCCTCGGGGCCGCGCTCCGCGTGCTTGAGCACGACTTCAGCCTCGATCCCGTTGCGACGCAGCACGTCTGCCGTGCCCGAGGTCGACACGATCCGGAATCCGAGGTCGAGGAGCCGCTTGACCGGGAAGATGATCGCGCGCTTGTCGCGGTTGGCCACCGACACGAACACCGTTCCCGTGATGGGCAGCCCGCTGATCGCGCCGAGCTCCGCCTTGGCGAAGGCCCGGCCGAAGTCGGTGTCGATGCCCATGACCTCACCGGTGGAGCGCATCTCCGGTCCGAGCAGGCTGTCGACGACGAGGCCCTCCTTGGTGCGGAACCGCTTGAAGGGCAGCACGGCCTCCTTGACCGACATCGGCGCGTGCGCCGGCATCCGGCCACCGTCGGTGTGGGCGGGCAGCACGCCCTCGGCCCGCAGCTCGGCGATGCTCGCGCCGAGCATGATCCGGGCCGCGGCGTTCGCGAGCGGCACCCCGGTCGCCTTGGCGACGAACGGCACCGTGCGCGACGCACGCGGGTTGGCCTCGAGGACGTAGAGGATGTCCTGGGCCAGGGCGAACTGGACGTTCATGAGGCCCCGCACCCCGATGCCCTCCGCGAGCTTGAGCGTGGACACCCGCACCCGCTCGAGCTCGCTGTCGCCGAGGGTGACCGGCGGCAGGGTGCACGACGAGTCGCCCGAGTGGATGCCGGCCTCCTCGATGTGCTCCATGATCCCGCCGAGGTACATCTCCACCCCGTCGTAGAGCACGTCGACGTCGATCTCGATCGCGTCGTCGAGGAAGCGGTCGACGAGCACCGGGTGGTCGGGGCTGGCGATCGTCGCCCGCTCGACGTAGCCGCTGAGCGTCTCGTCGTCGTAGACGATCTCCATGCCGCGCCCGCCGAGCACGTAGGACGGGCGCACGAGCACCGGGTAGCCGATCTCGCGGGCGATGTCGACGGCCTCGTGCGCGCTGTAGGCCGTGCCGTGCTTGGGCGCCGGCAGCTGCGCCTCGGCGAGGACCCGGCCGAATGCCCCGCGGTCCTCGGCGAGGTCGATCGCCTCGGGCGAGGTGCCCACGATCGGCACCCCCTCGGCCTTGAGCGCCTTCGCCAGGCCGAGCGGCGTCTGCCCGCCGAGCTGCACGATGACGCCCGCGACCGGGCCGGCCTGGCGCTCGACGTGCACGACCTCGAGGACGTCCTCGAGGGTGAGGGGCTCGAAGTAGAGCCGGCTGCTCGTGTCGTAGTCGGTCGAGACCGTCTCGGGGTTGCAGTTGACCATGACCGTGTCGTAGCCGGCGTCGCGCAGGGCGAAGCTGGCGTGCACGCACGAGTAGTCGAACTCGACGCCCTGGCCGATGCGGTTGGGCCCCGAGCCGAGGATGAGCACCGCCGGGCGCTCGCGCGGGGCGACCTCGTCCTCCTCGTCGTAGGTGCTGTAGTGGTAGGGCGTCAGCGCCGCGAACTCCGCCGCGCAGGTGTCGACGGTCTTGTAGACCGGGCGCACCCCCAGGGCGTGCCGCACCCCGCGGACCACGGCCTCCGGCATCCCGCGCAGCACCGCGATCTGGGCGTCGCTGAAGCCGTGCCGCTTGGCCAGCCGCAGCAGATCCGGGTCGAGGCCGGGGGCGCCGGCGACGGCATCCGCGACGTCCTCGATGAGGGCCATCTGGTCGAGGAACCACGGGTCGACGCCGGTGGCCTCGTGCACCTCCTCGACCGACAGGCCGCCGCGCAGCGCCTGCTGCACGAGGACGATGCGACCGTCGGTGGGGCGACGCGCCTCGTCGAGCAGCGCGCGGGCCTGCTCGGTCGTGGGCCGCTCGCCCTCCCAGTGGAAGCTGCTGCCCTTCTTCTCGAGCGAGCGCAGCGCCTTCTGCAGCGCCTCGGTGAAGTTGCGCCCGACCGACATCGCCTCGCCGACCGACTTCATCGTGGTCGTGAGCGTGTCGTCGGCCGCCGGGAACTTCTCGAACGCGAACCGCGGCACCTTGACGACGACGTAGTCGAGCGTCGGCTCGAAGGCGGCCGAGTACCACGAAGCGCGAGCGGAGCGAGCCTGGTTCGTGGTGGAGTCGGGCAGCGCGAGCGCAGCGAGCTCGTCGCCTTCCCGGGGGGAGTCCGGGGGGCGGAGCCCCCCGGAGGTGATGTCGTTGGGGACCTCGTCGAGGGTGTAGCCGATCGCCAGCTTCGCGGCGATCTTCGCGATCGGGAACCCGGTGGCCTTGGACGCCAGCGCCGAGGACCGCGAGACGCGGGGGTTCATCTCGATGACGATGATCCGGCCGTCGGCGGGGTTGACCGCGAACTGGATGTTGCAGCCGCCGGTGTCGACGCCGACCTCGCGGATCACGGCGATGCCGATGTCCCGCAGCCGCTGGTACTCGCGGTCGGTCAGGGTGAGCGCCGGGGCGACGGTGATCGAGTCGCCGGTGTGCACGCCCATCGGGTCGAGGTTCTCGATCGAGCAGACCACGACGACGTTGTCGGCGTGGTCGCGCATGACCTCGAGCTCGTACTCCTTCCACCCCATGATCGACTCCTCGAGGAGCACCTCGGTGACCGGGCTGTACTGCAGGCCCGCGCCCGCGATGCGCACGAGCTCGTCCTCGTCGTGGGCGAACCCGCTGCCCAGGCCACCCATGGTGAACGACGGCCGCACGACCACGGGGAAGCCGAGCTCCTCGGCCGCGGCCAGCACCTCACCCATCGTGTGGCAGATCGTCGAGCGGGCCGACTCGGCCCCGCACCGCTCGACGACGCCCTTGAACTTCTGGCGGTCCTCGCCGAGCTCGATGGCCTCGACGTTGGCGCCGATGAGCGGGCAGTCGTACTTCTCGAGGATGCCCCGGTGGTGCAGGTCCATCGCGCAGTTGAGCGCCGTCTGCCCGCCCAGCGTCGCGAGCACGGCGTCCGGGCGCTCCTTGGCGATGATCTTCTCGACCATCTCCGGGGTGATCGGCTCGATGTAGGTGGCGTCGGCGAACTCGGGGTCGGTCATGATCGTCGCGGGGTTGCTGTTGACGAGGACCACCCGGATGCCCTCCTCGCGCAGCACGCGGCACGCCTGGGTGCCGGAGTAGTCGAACTCGCAGGCCTGGCCGATGACGATCGGCCCGGAGCCGATGACGAGCACGCTCGTGATGTCGTCGCGCTTGGGCATCAGATCACCCCACGAAGTTCTACGCTCGTGCCGCCCACGCAGAGCGTGGGATCCGGCTGCGATACTTCGCGGGGGTCCCCATTCTCGTGTGACATCACTGCTTGGCTCCTTGCATGAGGTCGACGAACCGGTCGAAGAGGTAGGCGGCGTCGTGCGGGCCGGCCGCGGCCTCCGGGTGGTACTGCACGGAGAAGGCCGGCACGTCGAGGCACTCCAGGCCCTCGACGACGTCGTCGTTGAGGCAGACGTGGCTGACCCGCACCCGGCCGAAGGGCGTCTCGCTGTCGCGGTCGAGCGGGGCGTCGACGGCGAACCCGTGGTTGTGCGCGGTGACCTCGACCTTGCCGGTCGTGCGGTCCATGACCGGCTGGTTGATGCCGCGGTGGCCGTACTTCAGCTTGTACGTGCCGAACCCGAGGGCCTTGCCGAGGATCTGGTTGCCGAAGCAGATGCCGAAGTAGGGGATCCGCTGCGTGAGCACGTCCCGCAGCAGCGCGGCCTGCGGCTCCGCGGTGCTCGGGTCGCCCGGACCGTTGGAGAAGAAGACGCCGTCGGGCTCGACGGCCCGCACCTCGTCGATGGTCGCCGTCGCGGGCAGCACGTGCACCTCGATGCCGCGCTCGGCCATCATCCGCGGCGTCGTCGACTTGATGCCGAGGTCGACCGCGGCCACGGTGAAGCGCCTCTCCCCCACCGCCGGCACGACGTATGCCGTGTCCGTCGCCACCTGCTCGGCCAGCGCCGCCCCCGTCATGGGCGGCGCGTCGATGACCTGGGTGAGCAGCCTCTCGCGCGGTGCACTCGCGGCATCCCCGGAGAAGATGCCGACGCGCATGGCACCGCGCTCGCGCAGGTGCCGGGTGAGCGCCCGGGTGTCGAGGTCGCAGATGCCGACGACGCCCTGGGCGTCGAGCTCGTCCTCGAGCGACCGCAGCGAGCGCCAGCTGGAGGGGCGCAGCGCGGGGTCGCGCACGACGTAGCCGGCGACCCAGATGCGGCCCGACTCGTCGTCCTCGTCGTTCCAGCCGGTGTTGCCGACGTGCGGGGCCGTCATGACGACGACCTGTCGGTGGTAGCTGGGGTCGGTGAGGGTCTCCTGGTAGCCGGTCATGCCGGTGGAGAAGACGGCCTCGCCGACGGTGGTGCCGCGGTGGCCGTAGGCCCGTCCGGTGAACGTGCGGCCGTCCTCGAGCACGAGCACGGCGGGCTCGCGGGTGGTCAGCATGCGGTGGGCTCCCCTCCTCGCGCGGACACGGTGCCGCGCAGGATCGTCGTGTGGACGGCACCGGTGAGCGTGCGGCCGTGCCACGGGGTGTTGCGGGACAGGGACTGCGACGCGTCGCGGTCGACGGTGACCGTGGCGGCGGGGTCGACGAGCACGAGGTTGGCGGGCTCTCCGGGGGCGACCGGCCGCCCGTGCCCGGCGAGCCCGGCGACCTGCGCCGGACCGACGGACATGACACGGGCCAGGTCGGCCCAGCCGAGCCGGCCGTCGGCGACGAGCAGGTCGTGGACGACGGCGAAGGCGGTCTCGAGGCCGAGCATGCCGAACGCCGCGTCGACGAACGCGTGCTCCTTGTCGTGCCGTGCGTGCGGGGCGTGGTCGGTGGCGATCGCGTCGATCGTGCCGTCGAGCAGCCCGTCGACGAGGGCCCGGCGGTCCTCGTCGGGGCGCAGCGGCGGGTTGACCTTGTAGACGGGGTCGTAGCCGGTGACCAGGTCGGTGCCCAGCGCCAGGTGGTGCGGGGTCACCTCGCACGTCATCGCGATGCCGCGCGCCTTGGCCCAGCGCACGACGTCGAGCCCTTCGGCGGTGCTGACGTGCGCGACGTGGACCCGGGAGCCGGTGTGCTCGGCGAGCATCGCGTCGCGGGCGATGACGCTCGCCTCGGCGACGGGCGGCCAGCCGGGCAGGCCGAGGCGGCCCGAGACCTCGCCCTCGTGGCAGCAGGCCTGCGGCCCGGCGAGGGTGGGGTCCTGGCTGTGCTGGGAGACGACCCCGCCGAAGGCGCGGACGTACTCCAGCGCCCGGCGCATGACCCGGCCGTCGGCGACGCAGCGGCCGTCGTCCGAGAACACCCGCACCCCTGCCCGGGACCGGTGCATCAGGCCCAGCTCGGCGAGCTCGGTGCCCGCGAGCCCCTTGGTCACGGCCCCGACCGGCACGACGTCGACGAGCCCGGCGGCCCGGCCGAGGTCGAGGATCCGCTCGGCGGCCTCGGCGGTGTCGGTGACGGGGTCGGTGTTGGCCATGGCGAGCACGGCGGTGTAGCCCCCGACGGCCGCGGCCCGCGACCCCGACGCGATCGTCTCGGCGTCCTCGCGCCCGGGCTCGCGCAGGTGGGTGTGGAGGTCGACGAAGCCGGGGAGGAGCACCAGGCCGTCGGCGTCGACCCGCTCGGCGTCCCTCGGGGCGTCGACGGTGCCGACCTGGGCGATGACGCCGTCGGCGAGCAGCACGTCGCCGCGCCGGGAGGTGCCGTCACCGGCATACCACGTGGGTCCGGTGAGCAGGAGCGAGCTCATGCGGCCACGCCCTCTCCGGCGAGCAGGTGGTAGAGCACGGACATCCGCACCGCCACCCCTGCGGAGACCTGGTCGAGCACGAGGCTGGCGGCCGCATCGGCGGCGTCGGCGCTGATCTCGAGGCCCCGGTTCATCGGGCCGGGGTGGCAGATGACGGCTTGCGGGTTGGCGTCGGCGAGCGCGCGGAGGCGGTCGCGGGTGAGCCCGAACCCCACGGTGTACTCGCGCGGGGTCGGGAAGAACCCGCCGCCCATCCGCTCGCGCTGGACGCGCAGCATCATCACGGCGTCCGGCCCCGAGGCGAGCACGGCGTCGAGGTCGTCGGTGAGCTCGAGGCCGTCGGCGGCGGCCCACGGGCCGATGCCGCTCGGCATGAGGGTGGGCGGGGCGACGAGCGTGACGTGCGCGCCGAGGGTCCGCAGCGTGATGGCGTTGGAGCGGAAGACGCGGCTGTGGGCGAGGTCGCCGACGATCGCGACGCGCGCGCCGTCGAGGTCGCCGAGGCGCTGCTCGATCGTGTACGCGTCGAGCAGGGCCTGGGTGGGGTGCTCGTGGGTGCCGTCACCGGCGTTGACGACGCTCGCGTCGACCCATTGCGCCACCTGGTGCGCGGCCCCGCTGGCCATGTGCCGGATGACGATGGCGTCGACCGACATCGCGTCGATGGTGCGCACGGTGTCGCGCAGCGACTCGCCCTTGCTCGCCGAGGAGCCCTTGCCGGTGATGTTGATCGTGTCGGCCGACATCCACTTGCCCGCGATCTCGAAGCTGCTGCGGGTGCGGGTGGAGTCCTCGAAGAAGAGGTTGATGATCGTGCGGCCGCGCAGCGTGGGCAGCTTCTTGACGTCGCGGCGCTGCACCTCGTGCATCTCGGATGCCGTGGCGAGCAGCATCCGCACGTCGTCGCGGGTGAGGTCGGCACTGGAGAGCAGGTGGCGGTTCATCGCGCCTCGCCCCCGGAGATCCGCACGACGTCCTCGGTGCCGTCGAAACCGGACAGGCGCACCTGCACCTTCTCGGTGTGGCTCGTGGGGAGGTTCTTGCCCACGTGGTCGGCCCGGATCGGCAGCTCGCGGTGACCGCGGTCGACGAGCACCGCGAGGCGCACGGCGCGCGGCCGGCCCAGGTCGGAGAGCGCGTCGAGCGCGGCCCGGATCGTGCGGCCCGAGTAGAGGACGTCGTCGACGAGGACCACGACCTTGTCGTCGATGCCGCCGGCGGGGATCGCGGTGTGCATCGGCGCCCGCGTGGGCTGGTGGCGCAGGTCGTCGCGGTGCATGGTGATGTCGAGGCTGCCCACGGGGACCTCGGCGCCCTCGACCTCGCGGATCAGGTCGACGAGGCGGTGGGCCAGCTCGACGCCGCGGCTCGGGACGCCGAGGAGGACGAGGTCGTCGGGGCCCTTGTTGTGCTCGAGGATCTCGTGCGCGATGCGCCACAGGGCCCGCGACACGTCGCTCGCGGAGAGGACGGTGCGACCGTCGGGGTCGAGGGGGTGCCCGGGGGGCACGGTGCTGTCGGCGCGCGTCAAGACGCGGACCTCCTTCCCTGCCTCACGGGACAGGTCGTTAAAGGATGTCGGGGGTGCGGCGCCCACTCTACGGGGT
>DATITJ010000241.1:0-5376 GCA_035467935.1 Ornithinibacter sp. | reverse complement strand
CGGCGCCCCGCCGGCGGCCTCTCAGCGACCGAGCTCGGCCACCGTGACCTGGCGCATCTCGACCTTGCGCACCTTGCCGGTGACCGTCATGGGGAACTCCTCGACGACCTTGACGTAGCGCGGGATCTTGTAGTGCGCCAGGCGTCCGTCCGCGTACTCGCGCAGGCTCTGCGCGGTCATCGGCGCCGCACCGTCGCGCATCCGCACCCACGCGCAGAGCTCCTCGCCGTACTTCTCGTCGGGGATGCCGACGACCTGGGCGTCGAGCACGTCGGGATGGGTGTAGAGGAACTCCTCGATCTCGCGCGGGTAGATGTTCTCCCCGCCGCGGATCACCATGTCCTTGATCCGCCCGGTGATCTGCACGTAGCCGGCCTCGTCCATGACCGCGATGTCGCCGGTGTGCATCCAGCCGTCGACGAGCACCTCGGCGGTCTTCTCGGGCTCCTGCCAGTAGCCGATCATCACCGAGTAGCCCTTGGTGCAGAACTCCCCGGCCTCGCCGCGCGGCAGGGTCTCGCGGGTCACCGGGTCGACCACCTTGATCTCGAGGTGCGGGTGCACGGCCCCGACCGTGCCCACCTTGCGCTCGAAGGAGTCGTCGGTGCGGGTCTGGGTCGACACCGGAGAGGTCTCGGTCATGCCGTAGCAGATCGTCATCTCGCCGATCCCCGCCGCGATGAGCTCGGACATCACGGAGGCGGGGCACGGCGAGCCCGCCATGATCCCCGTCCGCACCGATGACAGGTCGTAGGACGAGATGTCCGGCAGCGCCCACTCCGCGATGAACATCGTCGGCACGCCGTAGAGCGAGGTGCAGCGCTCCTCGGACACCGCCTGCATGGTCAGCGCGGGGTCGAAGCCGGGGGCCGGGATCACCATGCAGGCCCCGTGGGTGGTGGCCGCGAGGTTGCCCATGACCATCCCGAAGCAGTGGTAGAAGGGCACCGGGATGCAGATCCGGTCCTCCTCGGTGTAGCGACAGGTCTCGCCCACGAGGTAGCCGTTGTTGAGGATGTTGTGGTGCGACAGGGTCGCCCCCTTGGGGAAGCCGGTGGTCCCCGACGTGTACTGGATGTTGATCGGGTCGGAGGGGTCGAGCGCGGCCTGCACCATCGTGAGCCGCTCGGGGCTCACCTCGTCGGCCCGGGTGAGGAGGTCGGTCCACGAGTCGCGGCCGATGACGAACACCTGCTCGAGGGCCGGGCACTCCGGCCGCGCCTCCTCCACCATGGCGACGTAGTCGGACGCCTTGAACGTCGGCGCGATGACGAGCATCCGGATGCCGGCCTGGCCGAGCACGTAGGTCAGCTCGTGCGAGCGGTAGGCCGGGTTGATGTTGACGAGCACCGCGCCGACCTTGGCCGTGGCGTACTGCGTCAGCACCCACTCGGTGCAGTTCGGGGCCCAGATGCCGACCCGGTCGCCCTTCTCGAGCCCGGCCGCGACGAACGCGCGGGCGAGGCGGTCGACCTCGGCCCCCAGCTCGGCATACGTCAGGCGGATGCCGGCCGCCCGGTCGACGAGCGCGTCACGGTCGGGGACGCGGGCCACGCTGGCGTCGAGGCTGTCGCCGATGGTCTGCACGAGCAGCGCGGGCTCGGTGCTCCCGACGGTGTGCGACAGGGCGGGGTCGGGCGTCTCGGGGGCCATCGGGGTCCTTCCGGCTGCAGTGCTCGAGCCCCCAGCCAACACGGCGTCACGCCCCGGGGCAACCGGTCGTGCGCTCAGGTGGGGGTCGGGCGCGACAGGCGGTCGAGCACGCCGAGCAGCAGCGCCTCGCGCAGGGCCGCCGGACAGGCGTCGAGGAGCGCGTTGACCGGGGCCCTCCGCTCGGGCAGGGCGAGGGAGCCGTCGGCACCGGCGAGGCCCGCCGCGCCCAGCAGCCGCCCGAACCCCTCGTCGTCGAGCGGCGCGGGGTCGATGGCGGCCACCAGGGCTGCCAAGCCCGGGTCCACGGTGACCGGGCCCGCTTCGCGCGCCGCGGCGACGGCATCCGCCAGTGAGCCGAGGAGCTCGGTCACCGACGGGGCGGTCGCGGCCGAGAGGGTGAGGTGCAGGGTGGGCGGCACGTCGCGGAACGACATCTGGGGCTGGACGTACCAGCCGCGCGCCAGCATCTCGTCGGCGATCGTGAAGACGTCGCACGAGGCGTCGGTGACCAACGCGACGAGGGTCGAGTCGGGCGGCACGACGACCCGCAGACCGGGGATGCCGGGTGCCGCCTCGGCGATGCGGAGCGTCGCCCCGCGCGCCTCGCGGGCCAGCCGTGCGTAGCCCTCGGGACCGATGTGGTGGGTCACGGCCCAGGCGGCGGCCAGGGGGCCGCCCGAGCGCGTCGACTGCATGGTCGCGTTGAGCATCGTGTAGCCGGGCCACTCGGCCGACGCGAACAGGTGGGTGCTGCGCAGCGCGGCGGTGCGGTGGAGCAGCACCGAGACGCCCTTGGGGGTGTAGGCGTACTTGTGGAGGTCGACGCTCACGCTGGTGACACCCTCGACGGCGAAGGTCCACGGCGGCGCGTCGTCGAGGTGCGGCAGCACCCAGCCGCCGATGCACGCGTCGACGTGGCAGCGGATGCCGCGCGCGGCGGCGATCGCGGCGATCTCCGGCACCGGGTCGACGACGCCGTGGGCGTAGGAGGGGGCCGAGGCGACGACGAGCACCGTGGACTCGTCCACCGCGGCGGCCATGGCGGCGGGGTCGGCCCGCAGGGTGTCGGGGTCGACGTCGACGAGCACCGCCCGCACGCCGAGGTAGGCCGCGGCCTTGTGGAAGGCCGCGTGCGCCGAGGTCGGCAGCACCATGCTCGGGCTCGGGTGGCCACTGCCCTTGCGTGCCGCGAGCACGGCCAGCAGGATCGACTCGGTGCCGCCGGAGGTGACGGACCCGGCATACCCCTCGGGGGCATCGAGAAGGCCGCCCGCCATGGCGACGAGGTCGTTCTCCATGCGCAGCAGGGAGGGGAATGCCGTGGGGTCCAGACCGTTGGAGCCCGCGAACATCGCGAGCGCCTCCAGGCCCACGGCGTCGGCGTCGGCGAGCCCCGAGTCGTAGACGTAGGCGAGGGTGCGGCCACCGTGGGCCGGGAGGTCCATCGCCTGGAGCGCTCGCAGGGTCGCGAGCACCTCGTCCGTCGTCAGCGCGGTCATCGCGCCACCTCCTCGTCGAGTCGATACCTGCGCAGGACCACGAGCGACACCCCGACGAGCACGGCCGGGATCACGGTGAATCCCCACGCGATGGCGGTCTGCGCCGAGGCCGGCTGTGCCGCAGCGGCATCCGTCGACGAGACATACCCGCCCAGGGTGAGGACACCGGCATACAGGAAGGGTCCGAGCGCCAGGCCCAGCGTCTCCCCGGCGGTCCAGATGCCGGTGTAGGTGCCGGCGCGGTCCTCACCCGTGACGGCGGTGTCGGCGGCCGCGACGTCGGGGAGCATCGCGAGGGGGAACATCTGGCACGCGGCATACCCGATGCCGACGAGGGCGACGCTCATCGCGGTCGGGACCAGGCCGATGCGCACGGTGAGCAGGGTCGCGACGGCCCCCACCCCGAGCAGCACCGATCCCCACAGGTAGCCGGTGCGCTTGCCGCGGGCCTCGCCCACCCGCTGCCACAGCGGGGTGACGACGAGTGCCGGCGCGACGAAGCAGACGAAGAGCACCGTCGCCGCCGCGCCACCGCCGAGGAGCACGCGGGCGACGTAGTCGACCCCGGCGAGCATCGACCCGGTCGCGAGCGCCTGGAGCACGAAGACGACCAGCAGGGTGCGGAAGTGCGGGGATGCCGCGCACACCCGCAGCTGGTCGCGCAGGCTGCCGCCGGCCGTCGCCGCGCGGGACATCACCGTGTGGCGGGTGCCCCACCAGGCGCCGACGGTGCCGACGAGGATGAGCGCGCCCACGAAGAGCCCCACCCCGCGGTAGCCCCACTCCGGCCCGAGCGCGTCGCGGATCATCGGGGACAGCCCGCCGCTGACGAGGATCGCCAGGGCGAGGATGGCCACCCGCCAGGTCATCAGGCGGGTGCGCTCGTCGTAGTCGTCGGTCATCTCGGCCGGCATCGCCACGTAGGGCACCTGGAAGAACGCGTAGGCCGTGGCGCAGGCGAGGAACAGCACGACGACCCAGGTCGCGGCGAGCCCGCTCGGGGAGGTCGGGCCGGCGAAGAGCAGGGCGAATGCCACGGCGAGGAGGCTGCCCGAGCGGATGAGGAACGGCCGGCGGCGGCCCGCGGGGTTCGTCGAGCGGTCGCTGATCCGGCCCGCGACGGGGTTGAGCAGCACGTCCCAGGCCTTCGGCAGGAACACGATGAGCCCGGCGATGCCGGCGGCGATCCCGAGCCGGTCGGTGAGGTAGGGCAGCAGCAGCAGGCCGGGCACGGTGCCGAAGGACCCCGTCGCGACCGACCCGAGACCGTAGCCGCGCCGGGCCGCCGGGGTGAGCGCGCGGGTCGGGGTGGGCGCCGCTGCCATGTCCGGACCCTAGTGGGGATGATGGGCCGGTGGGAGTGCGTCAGAGTTTTCGTGGCCGGATCGCCGGGGTGGGGTCCACGAGCGGGGTGCGGGTCGTCGTCGGGTGGTGGCACGAGAGCCCGTTCGGCCCCTTCGCCGACGCGATGGTGGAGACGGCCGACGGCCACCGGGTGCTCGTCGCGCCGTCGCCCGAGGTCCGCGACCTCGTGGCCGGCACCTACGTCTTCGACGAGACGCGGGTCGAGGAGGTGGAGGTGTCGCCCGCCGGGGCCGCCCCGGACCAGCCGGTCGAGGTGTCGCCCGCCGGGGCCCAGGGGCAGCCCGGGCGGTCGTGGGTCGTGACGAGCCCGTCGCTCTCGCTCTCGCTCGAGGTCGGTGACCGGATGCCGCTCGGCCGGCTGCTGCGCCTCGTGCCGGGTGGGGTGGCCGCCAGCCCCGCCTGGGCGACCGTGGTCGGCCCGGTCGCTCGGGTCGTCGTGCGGGGGGTGCGCACCCGGGGGGTGGCCCGCGCCGGGCGGCGGGAGTTCTACGGCGCCACCGACCTCCACACGGTGACGGCGATCGCGGGGGCGTTCGACGGCATCCCGCTCGGTGACCTGCGGCCGGTCGACCCGCCGTGCCGGTTCGGCTTCTCCTCGACGCCCCACCGCCCCTCGGTCACCGACGTCGTCACGACCATCGTCGACACGTGACCCTCGTCTGTTCTGCCCGGACGACCGAGCAGGACATGCCGACGCGCGGCACGGGCGCCGGGCATGTCCTGCTCAGTCGATCCGGAGATCAGCGGCGCCGAGGTGCATCGCCCGCGCGAAGCGGGTCAGGCACGAGCGTCGACGCGCCCCGCCGTAGACGTCCTCGGCGAAGATCTCGATGAGGCGATGGCCGTTGTCCTCGGCCAA
>DATITJ010000240.1:0-1863 GCA_035467935.1 Ornithinibacter sp. | reverse complement strand
CCCTCGCCTGTCGCCCGGGCACATGGGCCCGACGGAGGCGGCTGAGGCCGCGGCCCGCTCCGGGGCCCGCTACGTGCTGCCGATCCACTACGGCACGCTGCACCCCGCGGGGTGGCCGGTCGGCCGCCTCGCCTGGACCACTGCGCCCGGGCGCCGCTTCGCCGAGGAGCTGGCCCGGCACACGGATGCCGTGGCCCTCGTCCCGCCGGTCGGCGGCGCCGTCAGCGTGGCGCCGCGGGGCGACGCCGCGCGTGCCGACGAGCGGCGCTGACGAGCTCCCAGAGCGCGGCCGCGGTGTCGTGCGGGTGGGTCAACGGGAAGACGTGCAGCCCGTGGCGCACCGTGACGACCCGGAGCCAGGGCGCCGAGCGAGCCGCCCGCGCGAAGCGCCGCGCGCCGACCCGCAGCTGGTCGAGCTGGCCGTTGAGCAGGAGCACGGGGCAGGTGACCTCCTCGAGCATCTCGGGCCGGCACCGGCCCATGACGCCGGCCCACGCGGCGGGGATGCCGTCGAAGCCGTACCCCCCCTCCTTGATGACCGCCGCGAGCTCCTCGGGGAGCATCGCGTCGAACTGCTTGTCGAGCGCGCGCGACATCCGGTCGACGCCGAGGCGCTGCTCCACCGACAGGATCGCGCGGTAGAGGGCGGCCCCGGGGCCGGCCGGCACCGCCGAGGCGCCCAGCAGCGCGAGACCGGACAGCCGCTCGGGGTGCGCCCCGGCATACGCCATGGCGAGGTAGCCCCCGAGGCTGTGACCCACCAGGACGACCGGGACACCGGGGCTGCCGCCGTCGACGGCCTCCCCCACGACCTCGAGCGCCCGCTCCCACGTGAACGGCTCGCCACGGCGCGCGCCGTGGGCCGGCAGGTCGGGCACGGCGAGCTCGACGTCGGGGCCGAGGAGCGCGGCGTAGCGCCCCCACTGGGCGCTGCTCAGCTGCGACCCGTGGACGAGGACGACACGCACCGGCTCTGCCACGGCCCCAGTGTCCCAAAGCCGGACCGGCACCCGGTGGTTGGATGGCCGCATGACCGCCGCCCTCGTCACCCCGGACGACCTCGCGGCCCTCCTGGCCCGCGGGGAGGTGAAGGTGGTCGACGTGCAGTACAACCTGCGGGGCACGCCGGGCGACGAGCTGTATGCCGTGGCGCACGTCCCCGGGGCACCCCACCTCGACCTCGACACGGCGCTGGCCGGCCCTCCCGGCGCGCTCGGCCGCCACCCGCTGCCCGACCCCGAGGTGCTCCGGGCCGCGCTGCGGGCCTGCGGTCTCGACGACTCGGACGAGGTGGTGGTCTACGACCAGCAGACCTCGCTCGCTGCTGCCCGTGCGTGGTGGGTGCTGCGCTGGGCCGCTCACCCGGCAGTGCGCGTGCTCGACGGCGGGCTCGAGGCGTGGCGGCGTGCCGGGCACCCGGTGACGTCGGCGGTGCCCACGCCGGTGGGCGGCTCGATCACCGTGCGGCCCGGGTCGGTGCCGGTGCTCGACGCCGTCGGCGCGGCGGACATGGCGCGCAGCGGGGTGCTCCTCGACGTGCGCACGCCCGAGCGCTACCGCGGTGACGCCGAGCCGATCGACCGCGTCGCCGGTCACGTGCCGGGGGCGGTCAACCTGCCGATCGCCGACGTGCTCGCTGCCGACGGCACGTTCCTGCCGCCGGACGAGATCCGGGCGCGGGCCGCCCGGGTGGGCGTGCACCGCGACACCCCGGTCGGCACGTCGTGCGGCTCGGGCGTCACCGCGGCGCAGATGTCGCTGGCGCTGGCCACGGCGGGCATCGACTCCGTCCCCTACGTCGGCTCGTGGAGCGAGTGGATCGAGGACCCCGCGCGCCCGATCGCCACCGGCGCCCAGCGGTAG
>DATITJ010000239.1:0-16882 GCA_035467935.1 Ornithinibacter sp. | reverse complement strand
GCCAGCAGCAGGGGGAAGGCCAGGGCCTTGACGTCGGCGGGCTCGACCGTGGCCAGCGGGCCGAAGACGAGGATCATGATCGCGAGCATCATCAGGCCGAACGAGTCGATCCCCGCGAGGACCGAGGGCTTGAAGACCTTGAAGGTGCGCAGCAGGATGCCGAAGACGAGCGCCACCACGAAGGTGTTGATGATGCCGTCGGTGAGGTTGTTGATGCCGAGCGACACGAGCACGACGACCCCGACGACGAACAGGGTGCCGGGAGTGTTGCGGAAGGCCGCCGGGAGCAGACCGGTCGAGGCCGTCTCCTCGTCGGTCGTCTCCGCCGCCGCAAGGTTGCCGGCGCGGTACTCGTCGCGCAGGCGGCCGGCCTCCTTGCGCAGGATCAGGGACGTCAGCGGGAAGCCGACGAGACCCTGGAGGGCGGCGATGAGCACCGGGAAGACCGCGATGGCGGTCAGGCCGATGCCGAGCGCCGCCTCCTGCACGATGATCACCGAGATGGTGCCGCCGCTCAGGGCACCCGTGCCGGCCACGACGAAGTCGAGTGCCTGCGCGTAGCCGTCGGCGGCGCTGCCGCTGATCCGCCGGCCGAAGACCAGGCTCGCGAGCCACAGGGCGATGCCGATGCCGAGCACCGTCGACGCCCCGATGAGGAACGTGCGCCACTGCTCCTTGAAGTCGTCGAGGCTGATCATCGTGCCGAGGTGGACGATGATGAAGCCGACGACGACCCCGGCGAGCGCGAGCAGCGAGGAGCTGGCCAGGAGGTCGTCGGGGAAGATGCCGCTGAGGAAGCCGACGAGGAAGATCAGCGACGCCACGAACAGCGACGACAGCAGCGACTTGGTCTTCTTGGCGACGAACTCGCTGACCGTCCACACGGCCATGACGACGACGAAGGCCACGATCGGGTTCATGTGGGACCCCTCAGGGCTCGGCTGACGCGATCCAACCGCGCCCGCGCGTCGACCGACAGAGCCGTCCAACGGTGCCGCCGGGGTCAGAACGGCCAGACGACGGGCACCCAGACAGGGCGACGGCGAGGAAGAGCAGCAGCAGGGGCAGCCCGAGCTACCAGTAGTCCCCGAACCGGTACCCGCCGGGCTCCAGGACCATGGTGTTCGCCGGGGCACGGTCGCGGTGTTGCTGATCAGCCGACCGAGCACCATGGTCAGCACGCAGACGGCGAGCAGGGCCAGCCGGGGCGAGGCCGAGCCGACGAGGTCGAGCAGCCGGCCGGCGATGAGGTCGGCCGTGCCGGTCGTGACGAACGCCGTGGACAGGGGGATCATGCCGCCGACGAGGACGACCGTGGTCCACGACACCGCACGGTAGGCCTGGGTGGAGGTGAGCACCCCGGAGAGCACGACGGCGCACGCCGCGAACAGCCCGGCGATCGCGGCCGGGACGACACCGGTCGCGAGCAGCAGCACCGTCCCCACGAGGATGGCGATCGCGCGCTTGGCTCCCGCGCCGAGCGGCACCCCGCGACGCAGCGTGGCCGGGTCGTCCACCACGAGCACCTCGGCGCCGCCGGAGGTGTGCTCCTGGATCGGGCAGGGCGTACTGCGCGCGCAGCTCGCCGGTCAGGTCGCCGAGGTCCTGCGGCAGCGCCGACGGCACCCGGTCGGGCAGGAGGCGGCCACCGACGAGCACGATGACGAGCAGCGTCCCGACGAGCAGGGGGATGCCGGACAGTGCGAACTCGAAGAACGCGAAGGGTCGCGCCCCGGCGTCCGCCGCGGCGTCGCTGACGATGATGTTCAGGGGGTGCCGGTGAGCGCGAGCATCGAGCCGGCGTGAGCGGAGAACGCGAGCGGCATGAGCATCTGCGACGGCGGCAGGCCGGCCCTCGTCGCCACGACGACCACCACGGGGAGCAGGGCCGCGACCGCACCGTTGACGCTGATGAGCGCGGTGAGCACCGCCACGAGGAGGCACACCACGACGAGCAGTGGGCCCCGCCGCTCTCCCCCTCGAGCGATGAGCTGCTGCCCGGCCCACGCGGTGACGCCGGTCGAGTCGAGCGCCTCGGCGACGACGAAGAGTGTCGCGATGAAGACGACCGTCGGGTCGCCGAACCCGGCCAGCGCCGCGCCCAGGTCGAGGATGCCCGTGAGCCACAGGGCGACCGAGACCCCGATCGCCACGATGCCCAGCGGGATCCGGTTGGACATGAAGCCGAGGACGGCGAGCCCGAGGATGACCAACGTCGTCGCCACCGGGCCCATGCGCGTGGCTCCAGCCCCGCGACGCGGGTGCGCCGCGGGCGTTAGACGCTCGTGGCCACGCGCACCCCCCGGCGCTACTGTCTGGACATCTGGAGGCGTCGACAGGAAGAGAGAACACCCCCATGAGCCCCAACCCGAGCCTGCTGGTCCCCGAGGACTTCTCCCCGGTGCCCTCGACCGGGGGCACCACCGAGGTCACGGCCGTCGACACCCTCGACGAGGCCGCCCTGGACGCCCTCGCGGTCGTGGTCACCTCCGACGGCGGGCTCCCCGGCGACCTCGGCGCCGACCTCGACCGGGCCGCGCTCGAGGCCGTGGGCTTCGAGGCCACACCCGGGACCTCGCTCGTCGTGCCCCGTTCCGCCACCCCGGTGCTGGTCCTCGTGGGGGCGGGCGTGGGCGGAGCGATCGACGCCGCCGCCCTGCGCGACGCCGCGGCCACCGCGGCCCGGGCGACGGCGAAGTTCGGCGGCCGGCTCGGCATCCGCGTCCCCGCCACCGGGGTCGGCGCCGAGGTGGCGGGTCAGGTGCTCACCGAGGGCGCCCTGCTCGCGCGCTACCGCTACACCGCCCTGCGCGCCGAGCACCCCGAGAAGGCGCTGACCGCCCTGGCCCTCGCGGTCGACGGCGCCGACGGCGGCACGCTCGGCGACGGCATCCGCACCGGCCTGGTCACGACGCGGGCCGCCCGGGTCGCGCGGGACCTCGCCAACAGCCCCCCGGCGCACCTCACTGCCAGCGCGATGGCCGACGTGGCGGCGCAGCTCGGGGCCGAGCACGGGTTCGAGGTCGAGTCGTTCGGCAAGGACCAGCTCGTCGAGATGCGCTGCGGCGGCCTGCTCGGCGTCAACGCGGGCAGCACCGAGGAGCCACGGATGGTCGTGCTCCGCTACACCCCCGAGGGTGACGCCACCGGCCACCTCGGCCTCGTCGGCAAGGGGATCATGTACGACTCGGGCGGCATCAGCATCAAGCCGTCCGACCCGATGCACCTGCTCATGAAGATGGACATGGGCGGCGCCGCGGCCGTGCTCGGGGCGTTCACCGCGCTGCGCGACCTCGGCGTCACGACCGCCGTCACCGGCTGGCTCATGTGCACCGACAACATGCCGTCGGGCTCGGCCTACAAGCTGGGTGACGTGCTCACGGCCCGCAACGGCACGACCGTCGAGGTCAAGAACACCGATGCCGAGGGCCGTCTCGTGATGATGGACGCGCTGGCGCTCGCCGTCGAGGAGGGTGTCGACGCGATCGTCGACATCGCGACCCTGACCGGTGCCGTGCTCGTGGCCCTGGGGCAGTCGACCGCCGGCCTCTTCGGCAACGACGAGGGTCTCGTGGGCCGGGTGAAGGACGCCGCCGCGTCGGTCGACGAGCCGGTCTGGCAGCTGCCGCTGGAGAAGAAGTACCGCAAGCAGCTCGACTCCGAGATCGCCGACATCTCCAACCTCGGCGGTCCGTATGCCGGGTCGACGACGGCAGCGCTCTTCCTCGCGGAGTTCGTCGGGGAGACGCCGTGGGCGCACGTCGACATCGCCGGGACGATGCAGGTCGACGCCGACGAGGCCTGGCGCTCCAAGGGCGCGACGGGGTTCGGTGCGCGGCTGCTCGCCGAGCTGGCCCGCGACTTCACCACCGAGGCCTGACCTCCCGCGACGTCAGGAGCACTTCGCCACCCAGCGGGCCACGCCACTCAGTCGGCGACGACATCGAGGGTGCGGACCCACGGGTCCGCGGCATACGCGATGCGGCTGCCGGCGGTCCGCGCGGCCTGCAGGGCGTCGACGGCCTCCACCGTGACCTCCTCGCCGGGCGCGAGCACGGGGATCCCGGGCGGGTAGGGCGCGACGAGCTCGGCGCAGACGCGCCCCACGGCGGCCTCGACCGGCACGCTCTCGCGCGGGGCGAAGAACGCCTCGCGCGGCGTGAGGACCTGCACCGGGTCCACCGCCCACACGCCCGACGGGACGACCGGCCGCGGCGTGCCTCGGTGCCGGTCGAGCGACTCGGCGAGCGCGACGGCGAGGTCCTCGATGCGATCGCGGGTGTCGGCGAGGGTCAGCATCGCGACGACGGTGTCGCGGTCGGCCATCTCCACCGGCATCCCGCCGGCGAGGAGGTCGGCCTCGACGGCGTTGCCGTCGGCGCCCGTGCCGGGGAGCACGATGACCAGCCGGGTGGGGTCGACGGTCGGGCCGTCGAGCACCAGCAGACCCGGCACCCTGGCCAGCCGGGCCCGGGCCGCGGCGACCGCCTCGATCAGCGGCCCCAGCAGCTCGGCGCCGTCGCGCTCGAGCAGCGCCCGGGCGGCGTCGATGCTCGCGAGGATCGCCCCCGACGGGCTGGTCGTCGCCGTGGCCTCGACGCCCGCGTCGAAGCGCGCCCGGCTGATCCGGCGGCTGCGGGCCAGGACGATGGCGCCCTGCGAGAAGGCGGGCAGCGCCTTGTGCGCGCTCGTCACGAGCGCGTCGGCCCCCGCAGCGAGGGCGTGCTGCGGCAGTGCCGGGTGGAAGCAGAGGTGCGCGCCCCACGCGGCGTCGACGACGAGCGGGATGCCGTGGCGGTGCGCCACCGTGGCGAGCCCGCGCACGTCGCCGACGGTGCCCACGTAGGACGGGTCGCCGACGAAGACGGCCCGGGCGTCCGGTGCCGACGCGAGCGTTCTCTCGAGCGCCGCCGGCGACACGCCCAGCGGGAGCCCGTGCGTCGGGTCGACCTCGGGGAGCAGCCACACGGGCTCGAGGCCGGCGAGCACGAGTCCGAGCAGCATCGACCGGTGCAGCGTGCGGGCGACGACGACCCGCTGGCCGGGCCGGGCCACCGACAGTGCGAGCGCCTGGTTGCCGTGCGTCGAGCCACCGACGGAGAAGCGGCACAGGTCGGCGCCCCAGAGACGCCCCGCTCGGCCCTCGGCCTCGGTGAGCACCCCCCGCGCGAGCTTCATGGTGTCGAGGCCGGCGTAGAGCGGCACATCCCCCGCGACGACGTCGCCGACCAGGTCGTGCCGCTGCTTGTGGCCCGGGATCGTGAACGGCGTCGGCGGCTCCTCGTGGAACCTCAGCCACGCGTCGAGGAGCGGCGCGTCGCCGCGCAGCCCGCGGGGGTCAGTCGGCACGCTCGACCACCCAGCCCGCGATCGCGGCGGTGAGGGAAACGGCATACCGGCGCACCTGGCGCAGGTCGACCCACTCGTCGGCGGCGTGCAGCCCACCGCCGGCCGGGCCGCACACCAGGGCGGGGATTCCGGCCGCCTGCCACAGCGGCGCCTCCATCCAGTAGGGCGCGTGGAGGCGTCCCGGGTGGGCACCCTGAAGCGGCGCACCCTGCGCGAGGGCGGCCTCGAGGCGTGTGCCGAGCGCGGCGGCCGGGCCGTCGGTGTCGAGGCGCCACGCGTCGCGCGCGATGACGAGACGAGCAGAGCCGGCGACCTCGGGGTCGTCGGCGGCCAGGTCCGCGACGACCTGCTCGACCTCGGCGAGGGCGTCGGACGACGACTCCCCGGCGACGGTGCGGCGCTCGACCAGCGCGGTGGCCGAGCGGGCGAGGACGAACGGCGACTCCCCGCCCGCGGCGACGGTGACCATGATCGAGCCCCCCGGGTCGGGCAGGGCGCGGTCGCGGGCCTCGACGGCGGTGAGGAGGCGCCCGAGGTGGGACACGGCGTTGGTGCCGAGCTCGGGCTGGGAGGAGTGCGCGGCGCGGCCGGTGAGGGTGACCTCGACGAGGGCGTAGCCGCGCAGGGTCTCGGCGAGGGCCAGCCAGGTGGGCTCGCCCACGACGGCGACGTCGGGCACCACGCCGAGGCCGGGCAGCGCCTCGAGCACCGCTTCGGTGCCGAGGCTCGCGTCCTCCTCGTCGGCGACGAGGGCGAGCACGACCCGGCCAGGGGCGCCTCGGACCGCGAGCTCCTCGGCGGCGGTGACGAGCGCGGCCACGCCGCCCTTCATGTCGGCGGCCCCCCGGCCGAGCAGGCGGTCGCCCTCGACCCGCGCGGCGAACGGGTCGTCCATGCCGTCGACACCGACCGTGTCGAGGTGGCCGGTGAGCACGACGGTCGGCCCGGGCGGGCCCCCGGGGCCGACGGCGACGAGGCTGGGCCGGTCGTGCTGGTCGCGCGGTGTGACGACGTGGGTCTCGAACCCGTTGTGCTGCAACCGGTCCCGCAGGTGCCCGACGATGTCGCGCTCCCCCGCGGCCCCCGCGACCAGGCCGGGGTTGACCGAGTCGATGCCCACGAGCTCGACAGTGAGCGCGACGGCGTCGTCGCCGAGCTCGGCGTCAGTGCGTCGACGGGTCACGAGGGCGGTGCGGTCGTCGGTGGCCACGTTTCGACCCTACGCCGACGGCCGGTGCGCGTGTGGCCGGGCGGTGACCGGCACCTCGGTCCACGTGGGCCGCCTGTGGACGGCGCCGCGGCCGCCGTCACCGGCCGCCCTAGAGTGGCCGGGTGCCCCTGCGTCCCGACCCGTCGCGCGCCGGCGCGGTGCTCGCCCGCCTCGACGACCTGCGCGCGGCCGTGGCCGCCGCGGAGGACGACGTGCTCGCGTGCCTCGTCGTCACCGGCGAGCCACGGCCCCAGCGGGTGCTCGACGACTGGCTCGACCAGGTGGCCGACACGCTGCGCGCCCTCGGCGAGGCGGCAGCAGACCTCGCGCCGGCCACGAGCCGGTATGCCGTGCCGTCACCCCACGCCGCGGCCGCCGGCGAACCGCTGGCCGGTGCCGATGTCGACGACGGGGACTCGCCCCTCGAACGGCTCGGCTCCCCCGGTCGTCACGACCACCGGGACCGGACCTGAGCACGGTGCCGGGCGACCCGGCCTCCCTGTCTGCGTGCGGCCGCACGGTGCGCGAGGTGGCGCGCCGGCTCGAGGACGACGCGACCGGCGTGCGCACGGCATACCGCGAGGTCGGTGAGGAGTGGACCGGCCGCACGTCGGCGGCGGCGCGACGGGCGGGTGCCGACCTGGCGGACGCGGCGTCGGCGGCGGGCGCCGATCTCGACCGGGTCGGCCGCGTGCTGCAGGACCAGGCCACCGACCTCGCCGACCTCGTGGCCCGCGCCCGGGTGCTCGAGGAGCGAGCCGCAGCGGCGGGGCTCGAGGTGCGCGACGGACGTGTCGTGCAGGGGTGGGGCGTGACCGGTGCCGCGGACCCTGACGCCCACCGGGAGCGCGAGCGCACCCGCGTGGCCCTGCAGGCCGACCTCGACCTCGTGCTCGCGCAGCACCGTCGGCGCCGCGACTGGGTGCTGGAGGTGCTGCGCGACTCGACGACGCTGCTCGCCGAGGTGTCCCGGCGGCTGCGACAGGGGTGAGAGGATCACCCGACCGACGAGCGAGAGGACGCGAGAGTGCGACTGACGACGCGTGAGGAGCTGGACGGGACCGTCGACGAGGTCCACGCCCTGCTCACCGGCCGGGCCTTCCAGGAGGCCAAGTGTGCCGCGACGACCGTGGGCGGTCCGACGACGGTGGAGATCGGCGGCGGCAACGGCGGCGAGCGGGTGCGCACCGTGCGCGAGCTGCCGTCCGACACCCTGCCCGACATCGCCCGGTCCTTCGTCGGCAAGCACCTGATGATCATCGAGGTGCAGGACTGGTCCGGCCCGGCTGCCGACGGATCGCGCCAGTCGTCCCTCGACATCCACGCCAAGGGCGCCCCGCTGACGCTCAAGGGCACCCTGCGGCTCGAGCCCTCGGGCTCCGGCACCGTCAAGGTGATCGACGCCGAGCTCAAGGCCAACGTGCCGCTCATCGGCGGCAGGCTCGAGAGTGCGGCCGCGGGCCCGATCATCACCGCGATCGACGTCGAGACCGACCTGCTGCGGGAGTGGCTCGGCCGCTGACCCGCAGGGCGCCTCCGCCGGGTCAGCCCATGTGGGGGTAGCCGTGGGCCGTCGGCGGCACGAAGTTCTCCTTGATCGAGCGCACCGACGTCCAGCGCAGCAGGTTCGCCGCCGAGCCGGCCTTGTCGTTGGTGCCGGACGCGCGCCCGCCACCGAACGGCTGCTGGCCCACGACCGCCCCGGTCGGCTTGTCATTGATGTAGAAGTTGCCCGCGGCGAAGCGCAGCCGCTCGGTGGCGTCCGCGACGACCGCACGGTCCTGGGCGATGATCGCGCCGGTGAGGGCGTAGGGCGCGAAGGACTCCATCTGGTCCAGGACCTTGTCGTACTGCCGGTCGGGGTAGACGTGCACGGCGAGGATCGGGCCGAAGTACTCGGTCGCGAACATCTCGTCGGTGGGGTCGCTGCTCTCGACGACGGTGGGCCGCACGAAGTACCCCACGGAGTCGTCGTAGGTGCCGCCGGCGACGACGTCGAGGTGGCTCGTCGCGTGCGCCCGGTCGATCGCGGCCTTGTGCTTGGCGAACGCCCGGTCGTCGATGACGGCTCCCATGAAGTTCGACAGGTCGGTGACGTCACCCATCGCCAGGGCGTTGGTGATCTCGACGAGGTCCTTCTTGATGACCTTCCACAGCGAGCGCGGCACGTAGGCCCGCGACGCGGCGGAGCACTTCTGGCCCTGGTACTCGAAGGCCCCGCGGATCAGCGCGGTGCGCAGCACGTCGGGGTCGGCGCTCGGGTGGGCCAGCACGAAGTCCTTGCCGCCGGTCTCGCCGACGATGCGCGGGTAGTGCCGGTAGCTGGTGAGGTTGGCGCCGATCTGCTGCCAGAGCCCCTGGAACACCGCGGTGGACCCGGTGAAGTGCAGGCCCGCGAACTCCGGGTGCGCCAGCGCGACCTCGGACACCTCGCGGCCGTGGCCGGTGACCATGTTGATGACGCCGGGCGGCATCCCGGCCTCCTCGAGCAGCTCCATCGTCAGCTGCGCGGCGAGCTGCTGCGAGTGCGACGGCTTCCACACGACGGTGTTGCCCATGAGGGCGGGGGCGGTCGGCAGGTTTCCGGCGATGGCCGTGAAGTTGAACGGCGTCACGGCATACACGAAGCCCTCGAGCGAGCGGTAGTCGCTGCGGTTCCACAGGCCGCGGGAGTTGGCCGGCGGCTGCTCCTGGATGATCTGGCGCGCGAAGTGCACGTTGAAGCGCCAGAAGTCGATGAGCTCGCACGCCGCGTCGATCTCGGCCTGGTATGCCGTCTTGCTCTGTCCCAGCATCGTCGCGGCGTTGATCCGCGCGCGCCACGGGCCGGCGAGCAGGTCGGCGGCCTTGAGCAGGACCGCGGCCCGGTCGTCGAACGACAGCTCGCGCCACCCGGGGGCGGCGGCGGTGGCCGCGTCGACGGCGGCGGCGGCCTCGGTCTTCGTGGCGCCGCGAATCACGCCCAGCACCGTGGCGTGGGCGTGCGGCTGGCGGACCTCGATGCGCGGCCCCGTGCCGGTGACGCGCCGGCCACCGATGGTGTGCGGCAGGTCGTGCTTCTCGCCCGCCAGCTCGACGAGCGCCACCTCGAGGGCGGCCCGCTCGGCGCTGCCGGGGGCGTAGTCGAGGACGGTCTCGTTGGTCGGGGTGGGGACGTGGGTCACAGCGTCCATGCGGTGGCGCTCCTCGCTTCGGGTCACGACGTCGGGATGGCCCCCACTCTTCCGCCGAGGGTCCGCCCGGTGCAACCTGGCCCCGGCGGGACCCGTCGCTGAGCCCCCCATGCGGAGCAGTGGGGTGGTGCAGCGGCCGTCAGGCGCCGGCGACGAGCGCGCGGACGTCGCCGAGCTCGGTGACGTCGTACCAGAGGAGGTCCGTGGGGTCGGTGGCGCCGGGTTCCTCGTCGACGTGGAACGACACGATGCGGCGCAGGTCGATGGGGGCCGACAGCTCGACCCGGGATGCCGTGTCGGGCGCGGTCGGGTGCGCGACGGTCGCCGCGTCGACGTCGGCCGATGCGATGACCCGGCGCACCGTCCCGCCGAGGGTGCGTCCCACGGCCTCGTCCGTGGCGGCGAGCCAGGCGAGGTGCTCGAGCTCCTCCTCGTCGGTGCCGAGGCCGGGCCGGCCGAGGGCGGGGGTCACCGCGTGCGCGTGGATCGGTGCCGGGCCGAGCGGCCGGCCGCCGCCGAGGGCGGCGAGGTCGTCGGCGGTCAGGGCCAGGTAGACCCGGGTGAGCGGCATCGTCGTTCCTTCTCTCGTCGGGCCGTGCGGGTCAGGCCTTCTTGCCGACCCGCGGCGCCTCGAGCAGCTCCTGGAGGGCGTCGACGACGCCGCGGCCCAGCACGTCGGCGTCGGGCATGGCGTCGCGGTCGGCGTAGAGGCCGTAGTAGACGCCGCCGTCGTAGGACGTCAGGCCGATCGACAGCGCGTGTCCCCGGCTCAGCGGCGTGACGGGGTAGGTGGACACCATCCGACAGCCCGCGGCATACAACGGGATCTGGGGGCCGGGGACGTTGGTGATGACGACGTTGTAGAGCCGGCGCGACACCATGCCGCCGAGGCGGGCCCCGAGGGCGTGCATCGTGGGGGGCGCGAAACCCCCCAGCCCGGAGAGCGTGTCGGCGGCGACGGCCCGTCGGGCGCCACCCTCCATCTGCTGGCGCATCGCGAACGCGATCTGGTGCAGCCGCATCGAGGGTCCGGGCTCCCCCACCGGCAGGTCGACGAAGCAGGCGGTCATCTGGGCGCCGGTCGGGGCGTCGTCGCCGGCGTGCACCGAGACCGGCACCATCGCGCGGACCGTCGTGCCGGGGTAGACGGACTCGCCCCGGGTGAGCAGCCACGACCGGAAGGCGCCGGCGATCGTCGCGAGGATGACGTCGTTGACGTTGACCTCGTCGGCGAAGGACCCCTGGCCCAGGCGGGTGCGCACCCTGCGGTAGTCCTCGAGGTCGGTGCCGATCATGAGGTAGCGACGGGCCCGGCCCACCGACGCGTTGAGCGGCGAGGTCGGCGCGGGGCGGGCCGACATCCGGGCCACGGTGGTGAGCACGTCGCCGGCCACCGAGACCACCTTGCCCAGGGTCTTGGTGACGTCGGCGACGCCGTTCTGCACCGTGTCGACGACCTGGCTCGGGGTGCGGACGGCCTCGGTGAGGGCGCTGACGACGAGCTCGACCCCGCTGGGCTCGGGGCGTGCGCGCCAGGTCGTGAGCACGCCGTCGGCCGCGGTGGGGTTGCCGTCGACGAGGACGTTGCCGATGTCGACCGCGGTGATGCCGTCGACGAGGCTGTGGTGGGTCTTGGTGATGATCGCGAAGCGGTTCTCGGCCACGCCCTCGACGAGGTAGACCTCCCACAGGGGGCGGGTGCGGTCGAGCGGTCGTGGCTGGATGCGGGCGACGAGCTCCTCGAGCTGCTCGTCGGTGCCCGGGCGGGGCAGCGCGCTGCGCCGCACGTGGTAGCTCATGTCGAAGTTCCGGTCGTCCACCCACACCGGGTTCGCGAGGCCGCCGGGGACCTCCTTGACCCGCTGGCGGTAGCGCGGCACGTGGGCGATCCGCTCACTGATGAGGGTCACGAGGCTCTCGTAGTCGAAGCCGCCCGCGGGCGCGTTGAACACCATGACCGACCCCACGTGCATCGGGGTCGACGCGCCCTCGAGGTGGAGGAACGAGGTGTCCAGGGAGCTGAGCCGGTCTGCCACGGGACCCATCGTGTCAGACCGGGGTCCGGGTCACGGGGAGCCGGGTCACCGGGAGCCGGTGACGCGTGCGGGCCGCATCCGTCGGCGACCGCCTCGCCGGCCGACCCCGGACGCGAGCGCCGCACGCGGGTCGAGCGCGGCGGCGAGGTCGGCGAGCGCCGCCGTGACCGGCGCGTGCGGCGCCACCTCGGTGAGGGTCTTCCCCGCCAACAGCGCGGCGTCGCAGTCGTCGGGCGCCCACGGCACGAAGCGCACCCGCTCGAGCCCGGCGAACCTCCCGAGCACCTCGGCGATCGCCCGCTCGGGACGCGGCCCGGCCACGCCCTCGCGCACCTTGTTGACGACGACCGTGGGTGGGGGCGACGCGAGGACCCCGAGGTCCTGCACGCCGCGCACGAGCCGCTGCAGACCGACCGGGTCGGCCGCGCCGACGACGACGAGGTGGTCGGCGGCCTCGAGAGCGGTCAGGGTCGTGGCGTTGCGCCGCGGCGCCGTGGTGTCGTAGCTGAGCTCCTCGTCGTCCTCGAGGGCGAAGCCGACGTCGGCGACGACGTGGTCGACGACCCCGCGGGCCAGGCGCAGCACGTCCTCGACCGCCGCCGCGCGCAGCTCGGGCCAGCGCTCGGGGCTCGGCAGGCCGGTGAGCACCCGCAGGCCCGGGATGACCTCCGGTGCCAGCCGGGCCAGGCCGGACACGTCGAGCGTGCCCTGCTCGGAGGCGCGGGCGGCCGCGACCACCCCCGGCGCCTCGTCGACCAGGCCGAGCACCTGCGCCACGCTCGCGCCCCACGTGTCGAGATCGACGAGAAGGGTGCGCACGCCCGCCGCGGCGAGGCTCGCTGCCAGGGTCACCGCCACGGTGGTGCGACCCGGGGCGCCGATGGGACCCCAGACGACGGTGACCGGCGTGGGCAGCGCGGGGGCGTCGCCGTCGCCGTCGCCGTCGCGGTCGGCGCCGGCGTCGGTGGTGGCGAGGATGCCGTGCCACGTGCCGGTGCCGGAGGCGGCCCCCGCGCCGCGCGGCGGCGGGGCGCCGGAGGTCGTCGACCCGGCGAGCGTCGTGAGCGCCGTGGCCACCGACGAGGGGTCGTCTCCCGGTGCGAGCACCGTCGCGACGCCGAGCTGGCGCAGCCGGCGCTCGCCCTCCTCGTCGCCCGCGGGCACGAGCCCCGCCACGCGCACACCGTGGCCCGCGAGGTGGCGCAGCGCGTCACGGTCCAGGCCGCGAAGGTCGGGTGACACCACCGCGATCCGGGCCACCCCCGCGGCGCCCGCCGAGAGCAGCTCGGCCAGGTCGGCGCAGCGCCGCACGAGGACGACGTCCCGGGCCTCTTCCAGGACCCTGACGAAGTCGGCCTCGTGACGGTGCGTCACCGCCGTGAGGACGCTCGTCACGACCCGGCCGCCGCGACGCCGCCGGGCACGGGCACGAGGGTGATCCGGGCGCCGAGGTCGACGTCTGCCACGACCGTCTGCACCGCGTCCCGCGGCACCATGACGTGCACCGCCCGGCTCTGCGCCGAGCCGGCCAGCACGCCGTCCTCGGCGGCCACGCGCACGACGGACACGCGCTCGAGCACCCGCTCGGGACCGGCATACTCCGGGAGGCCGACGGTGGCGCCGCCCTCGGGGCGGTTGACGTAGACGTCGACCACCGAGCCGGCCGTGAGGGCCGAGGCGGACGTGGCGTCGACGAGGAGCGCGACCTGCTGCACCGTGACGGCATCCACACCGCCCACCCCGGCCGCCGGGATGAGCTCGCCCGCGCGCAGGTCGCGCAGCGCCCACGTGTCGTCACCGAACGGGCCGTCGGCCGGGAGGTATGCCGCGGCACCGTCACCGAGGAGCACGTCGACCCGCACGACGTCGGCGTCGGTGAGCCGCTGACCCGGCGAGACCTGGCTCTTCGCGGCCCAGACCGGGACCCGGTCGTCGGCACGGGCGACGACGACGGAGCCGAGGACGGTCGCGACGAGGACGAGCAGGACCCCGACCAGCAGCCGCGAGTCGCGCCACGAGGGGGTCCGCAGCCGCGCCGCGGTGGGGGTGGGCAGCTCGCTCATGCGCCGATTCTGGACGAGTCGGGGCCTGCGCGTCTCCGGAACGGTCCGTGCCTGTGGACGACCTCGCGGGCGGTGCGTCCTGTGGATGGCACACTGACGACGTGGCCCGCCGCTTCATCCCCCTGACCGAGGTGTCCGAGATCCTCGACATCTCCGCCGCCCAGGCGTATGCCCTCGTGCGCGGCGGCGACCTGCCGGCGATCAAGGTCGGCGGCCGGGGACAGTGGCGCGTCGAGACCGCCGAGCTCGAGAACTACATCCAGCGGATGTACGCCGAGACCCGCGGCCTCGTCACGACCCGCGGCGACACGACCTCCGACGACGAGCCCGGGGCCTGAACCCCCGCAGGACCCTCACCGGCGGGACTCCACGCTCAGCAGGGCCCCGAACGGCACCGTCGTGACCGCCCTGACGTTCTCCTGACGACGCGGCACCCCCTCGGGGTGCTCGGCGAGGTCGAGGTGGTCGGCGCCGACGGTGTCGATGGTCCCGACGAGCAGCGGCCCTCCCCCGACGAGCGTGACCCCCACCGTCGCGCGGTCGCGCGACAGCGCCCGCAGCGCCGACCCCAGCGCGAACCGGCGGGCGACCCGCCCCGGCTCCGACTCCCGCCCCAGTGGCGTGAGCGTGGCGATCGCGGAGGTCGGCACGAGCACCTCACGCGCCGTGGCGCCGGCCCGCACGAGGACCCAGCCGTCACCGACGTCGATCAGCTCACCCTGCAGGAGCAGGCCACCGACCAGGCCGAGGCGCAGCGGTGCGCCGACAGCCGCCGAGAGCCGGGCGCCGAGCTCGACGAGCGCCCGCTCGCGCCGGGTGCGCTCGGCCACCTCGTCGTCGAGCTCCCGCCGCTCCTCCGCGGCGAGGCGCCCCTCCAGGTCGGCGAACAGCCCCTCCCACCTCATGCCCCACCTCCGTCGTCCACAGCCTACGGATGCGCTGGTTGCTTCGGGCGGCGTCGGCATCTATCGTCGTCGTCATGCAAACGTCATCAAACAGCATCAAACGGGCACCAACGCTGGTCCGCGCCGTGGTGGCCCTGGCCGTCGCGGTGGCGCTCCTGCGGTGGCTCGCGGGGGTCGCGGTGCCGGTGGCGCGCACGGCCGCCGCCGGAGCGCCGCTGCGGGCCGACGAGGTGCTCGCCGGGCTCGTCGCGGTGACCGCCTCGCTCGTCGTGCTCTGGGGTCTGGTCGGTCTCACCCTCGAGGTCGCCGGGCTCGTCCCGGGCGTCGTCGGGGATGCCGCGCGCACGGCATCCGCCGCCCTCACCCCACGCCTGCTGCGCCGTTCGGTGGGCCTGGTGCTGGGGGTGGGGCTCGCCGCGGGGACGGCTCCGGGCGCGTCCGTCGCCGCGGCTGCGGTCACGCAGGCGGTGGTGGCGTCGAGCCCGCTCCCCGACCGCGGCTTCGCTCCCCTGCCCGACCCGGGCTGGGTCCCCGTGGCGCCGACCGTGCGTCCCCAGCCCGACGTGCGGCTGCTCACCCCCGCCCCGGCAGCCGCCGAGACCGGCGAGGTCGTCGTGCGGCGCGGCGACACGCTGTGGTCGATCGCCGCCCGCCACCTCGGGCCCCTCCCCTGCGACGCCGAGATCGCCGCGGCCTGGCCCGCGTGGCACGAGACCAACCGCGACGTCATCGGCCACGACCCCGACCTCCTCCAGCCCGGCCAGGTGCTGCGGGCTCCCCAGGCGGCCGGGTCGTGAACGCAGGGGTGCTGCACGTGGCGTCACCACGGCGACCGCTGCCAGCAGCTGTCTCGCTCGAGGAGGCCGTGCGGCTGTCCCGCCTCGCCCGTGAGGCCCGCGAGGGCAGCAACGGCTACGTCCAGTGCGCCTTCGCCGTCGACTTCGCCGCGGCGTCCGACGAGCAGCTCTTCGGACCGCAGCGCACCGCCCGCGCCGACCTGCCGGACCCCACGGCCTGGGCCGCGCGCATCGCCCACGCGTTGATCGAGGTGATGACCGGGCTTCGCCCGGCTCCCCAGGTGGTCCGCTGGACGACGCCCGAGGTGTACGCCGTCGTGGCGCGTCGCAGTGCCCTCGCCGCCCGCCGCGCCGCCGCGGGCCGGGCCCCTCGGGGGCGCCAAGTTGTGCGGGTCCGGCGGGTGCGGATCTGCGAGCCCGTCGACGGCGTCGTCGAGGCGGCGGTCGTCGTGCAGCACGGCACGCGGGTGCGCGCCGTCGCTCTGCGGCTCGTGGGGCAGGACGGCAAGTGGAGGGTCAGCGCGCTGCAGGTGGGCTGACCCCGTCCGGCACGGTCGCACCCGGTTGGCGGGTCGGGAGCCTGCCGGACGCGAAGAACGCAATCAGGGCCACGAGTGCCAGCACGGCCAGGGCACTGCGGAGGCCCGCGAGCCGCGACTGCGTGTTCTCGTCCATGATCGCGGCGGCCGTCGCGTCGTCGACCCCGGCATCCGCGAGCGCGGTCTCCAGCTGCGCGTCGGAGACGAAGGGGATGCCGCTGGCCAGCTCCACCTGGGCCTGCGCGGTCACCGACGGGGGGATCGCCTCGTTGTCGTCGATGCCCGTGAAGAACGACGTCGTCAGGGCCGAGATGAGCACGGCACCGGCGAGGGCCGTGCCGATCGAGGCACCGAGGTTGGTGAAGGTGTTCTGGATGCCGCCCACCTCACCGCTCTGCTCGTCAGGGACGGCCGAGACGGTCACGGCACCGAGCTGTGAGGCGAGCGCCCCGATGCCCAGTCCGGCGAGGAGGAGCGGGCCGGTGACGACCTCGGGGCCGACGCCGACCTCGAGCGCGCCCATCAGGGAGACGATGCCGGCGAGCAGCGCGAGGAAGCCGAGCTGCACCACGCGGCGCGGGGAGGCGTCGGGGAAGAGCTTGGGGATGCCGACGGCCGCCAGCAGCAGCGTGAGCGAGAGCGGCATGATCCGGATCCCGGTGTCGACGGCGCTGAGCCCGAGGGCGACCGAGAGGTACAGGGGGATGCAGAAGAACAGCCCCGCTTGGAGCAGGAACTGGAAGAAGAAGGCCGTGAGGCCCCGCTGGAGCATCGGGATCCTGAGCATGGCGGGGTCGAGGAGCGCGGACT